>JAUYUA010000036.1 GCA_030694935.1 Lutibacter sp.
CTTTTTTAGTCCCAGAGGGACGAACTGTCTGTAGAAAATAGATTTTCAAAAAAACAAGCCCCATCGGGGCGACCTGTTTGTTAAGGCCGATTAAGATTGGGATTGTTAAATTGCAATGAATTTTTACCGGACAACAATGATATTTAATCGCTAATAAATGCTGCGCTATGAAAAAGAGGAACTGTTTTGCTTCGCAAACCTTAATAATGCGTTTTTTTAAATTTTTTTATGATATGGAAATAAAGAATCAAGCATCATTTTTTTGATGTTTTTGATTTTTTGAATTTTATTTTTAAAAATGCTTGCTATGAAAGGAAATTTACGTTTAACTATCAAGGGATTTTTGTATTTAATCCACACCATGCTGTTTTTCGGATTCATTCATGAAGGTTTTGGGCAAAGTATTTGGACAAACCCAATTACCGGAGAAGACCCTTACTATTATAATCCTTATAAAATAGGAGAAATATTTGATGTTGAAATCACGGTTTCCGGAATTGCTAGAGGCGCAGGGATTTATGGAAATACAGCTAATAATAGATATAATGCAAGAGGGTGGGTTTCAACTTTACTTGACCCAACCGATTATTTCAGTTTCGTCTTAATTCCGAATCTTGGATATCAAATTAATCTGATTAATTTTAATTACACTGGACAGGTGAGTTTAACCGGCCCTGTAAATTTTGCTTTCCGTTCAAGTCTTGATAATTTTAATGCCGATATTGGGGCTCCAACAGCAACGTCGGATCCTGGGACAAACATGGCGATAGCCTTAACAAATCCCATCTATCAAAACATTTCAATACCGATAGAATTCAGAATTTATGCTTGGGGAGCTACAAGCGGATCAGGAACATTCAGCATAAATGATTTTACATTTAATGGCACCATATCAAAAAGCACTATTGATTTTGATGGCATTGATGATTATGTGGATTTTGGAGATAAGCATAGTTTTACAAGTTCATTTTCATTAGAAGCTTGGGTATTGCAAAAAGCAATGGTTTTTTCAGCAACAATTATTTCAAAAGGAAATGTAAAAACAACAAACAAAAGAGGATATCATTTGGCTTTAAATAATGGAAAACCAAATTTTACATGGTATAATAATTTTGGAGCTGCATTAATAAACCTTGAATCACCTTATGCATTAGCAATTGACAAATGGGTTCATATTGCAGCAACCTATGATGGCTCAATAGCGAAATTATTTATTGACGGACTTGAAGTTGCCTCCGGAACACTTTCGGGTTTACCGGCAAACGGAACAGAAAAATTTCTTATTGGCGCTGTGTACGACAGCGATACGCCAACAGTTCCTAAAAATAATTTTTATGGTTATATTGATGAAGTTCGCCTCTGGAATATTGCATTAACGGTGCAACAAATTCGTGAAATGATGAATCAAGAAATACAAATTAATGGAACTGCGGTTAAAGGAAAAGCAATTCCATTAGATATTTCTAACGAATTGTTGTGGGAAAATTTGGTGGGTTATTATCCAATGAATGATGATACCTCAAATGATGAATCAGGCAATGTCATAAAAATAATTGGCTCACCTAAAAACATAACTTCAAGCCAGCCAAAAACAGCACCATTGCCATATATTTCCGTTGCTGACGGCGCTTGGGATAACGCTGTAACGTGGTTAAATGGAGACGTACTGCATTTACCAAACTCGTTCGGAATTGATGGTTCAACGCCCATAGATTGGAATATTGTTGAAACCAAAAATGAGATTACTTCAGGAAACAGAAACATTACTTTATTGGGAATGATATCGGAATCTGGAAAATTAACGATGGATGGCACCACTAACAATTCATCGGGAACCGGAATAGGTCAAAGCCTAAGAATTACATGGTATTTGGATTTAGACGGCACTATTGATTTGGCTGGTGAATCTCAATTATTACAGGATGAAGGCAGCATTTTAGACCAAGACAGCGGCGGATTTATAGAACGTGACCAGCAAGGCACCGCAAACAGTTATAATTACAATTATTGGTCGTCGTCCGTTGGGCCAATAAGCGGAACTGCGGCAAGAGGAATAGGAATCCCAAGCACAAACGCAAGCCATAAATTGGTGGATATTTTAATGGACGGCACAATGGCTGCTGAGCCAAATAAAAATGGCATCATTAATTTTCAGCCAGCGCATGGGTCGGCTGATGCAGGAGTTACTTCCCCAATCATTATCAGTTCTTATTGGTTATATACCTTTAACGGAGCAGATAACAATTATGGAGCCTGGAAATCAATCAATGAAAACACCTTGCTGTTTGCCGGCGAAGGCTATACCATGAAGGGAACTTCGGGTTCAGTAAATATTGGAAACCAACAAAATTATGTGTTTAAAGGAAAACCCAACAATGGCGATTTTACCTTGCAAATTGATGCGGGAAACAGCCGGCTTATTGGGAATCCGTACCCGTCAGCAATGGACGCCGATGAATTTGTTAAAGACAATATCAAAGAAACCATCAACAGCAAAGCCGGAAGAAATATGGAAGGAAACATTTTCAACGGAGCCTTGTATTTTTGGGACCATTTTGGAGAAAGAAATTCGCATTATTTAAAAGATTATGTGGGCGGTTACGCCACTTATACCTTAATGGGAGGGGCAAAAGCCATTGCAAGCGATACGCGTATCAATACAACCTCCGGTATTTTATCCTGGAAAGAACCTCAACAATTTATTCCTGTAAATCAGGGCTTTTTTGTGATTGCGGCGCTTAATGGTTTAACGGGCACAACATCCACAATTGATGGCGGAAATATCGTTTTTAAAAACAGCCAGCGCCTGTTTAAAACAGAAGCAACCGGGAATTCTGTATTTATGAAAGGAATAAATGACAAAACCGCCAATTCTTTAGGGAATAAAGTAAAAGACTCCATTGAAAAGCTTGATAAAAGACCAAAAATTTGGCTGCAATTCGATTCTCCAACCGGTTATCACCGCCAGCTTTTGGTGGGTGTTGACGAAAATGCTTCCAATTATTTCGATTTGGGTTATGACGCGCCCATCGCAGATATTGGCAAAGAAGATATGTTCTGGATTTTTGGCGGCGGAAAATTTGTGATTCAGGCCGTAAACAATTTTAACACCGACCAGGAATTGCCTTTGGGCTTGATTGTGAACAAAACGGGATTGGCCCACATTAGAATTGATGCGATTGAAAATATGGATGAAAACATTTCAGTGCATATAAAAGACAAACTAACAGGTGAAATTCACAACATTTCTCGCAAACCTTTTGAAATTAATTTAGGACCCGGAACCTATTTAGACAGGTTTTCGCTAATCTTTAAGTTGCAAAAGTTGGTAGATGAAGATGTGAAAACTGAAATATTGATTGCAGCTGAAGCAGAACAAATAAACGAAGGCATTCACGTATTTATGAACAATGCCATCGGAGAAATTCAGATAAAAAACAACAGCGATGATGAAATTACAAGCATTGTTTTATACAATTATTTGGGACAAACCATTAAAACATGGAATACCAATTTTAATGTAAGAACCATATCATTACCCATAAATATCGCAACAGGCGTTTATGTCACAAAAATAAGCACCAAAAACAAATCATTTATGGGGAAAATTGTGATACAATAAAGAATAGCCGTTGGCTTTAGCCAATGGATTAAAATATGTTCGTATTGAAGGCTTTAGCCAAAACATTTTTATTATTTTGGCTAAAGCCAATTTGAAATTCAACATTTGCCCGCCAGCTAAAGCAGGCGGCTATTGACAAAATCTAACCCTTAATTCGCGTTAATAAAAGATTAAAGCCAATCCTTTTCAACATAAAAAATTTTGTGTGTTTTTTTAAAATTGCGATACCGTTGATTGGTTAAATTTGCCGAAATATACCATTTGTTTAAATAATTAAACCATTCATAAGTTAAATTATACCTTTTGTTTGAATTATTATTGTTGAATATTAGGAAGTTAATCATTTTAAACTTAACTTTGTAAGTCCAAAACCCCATATAATATGAAAACAGAACTACTCTTAATTCAACCGCCTCTTTTTTTTCAGCCACTTTTTAGAAAACGATTCTAATTTAGTCCGCATTGAGCCCTATAAATTCTTTTTAAAATTTAAATAATTTAAAAAGAAGCACCAATAATTTTTTACTGAATTTTTTAGCTAACATCACATCCCCTCGGTGTATGAAAAAAATAATTACCTTTCTGTTTATCTGTGGTTTGTCAACATGGATGTTTTCTTTAACGGCAACTGCAAACGATCATTTTGAATCCTTACTTCAAGAATGGTCTACTGCCCCTATAGATTCAGGCGTTAATAACAACGTCACTTACAACTTGCACGGAGAAAAAATTTATTTTTCCGACAATCTTTCCTTTTTAAATTATTTATGGGAAGATACTAAAACTGCTGAAGCTGGTTTTAAAAAAGTATTTGAAAAAGTTAATGCAGTTATTTTAAAAGAAAATATTGTTGAGGGCGAAATAGAAGTGGCTTTGAAAAATGATGTGGCGTTTGCAATTGGTTGTCCTTCACCTATAGTCGTAAACAATAATTCAGGTAAATGTTATGCAATTGTAATTTATGCTACGCCAACATCAAGTGCTGGCAACACGGTTACTCAAACTGCGGGTTTACCCTCTGGTTCGGTGTTTCCTGTTGGGGTAACCACCAATACATTTGAAGAAAAAGACGGTCTGGGCGCTATTATTGGCAGTTGTAGTTTTACCGTAACGGTAAATGATACCCAAGCACCAACGATAAGTTGTGTTGTAAATAAAACAAAATCAGCAGATATTGGAAAATGCTATTACACGGTAGTTGGAACAGAATTTAATCCAACAATGAGCGGTGACAATTGTGGAGTTGCCTCGGTAACCAATGACTTTAATGCAAGTTCAACTTTGGCAGGATCGCAAATACCAAATGGAACAATAATTAAGTGGACAGTTACAGATACAGCAGGTTTAAGTATGGTTTGTAGTTTTACCGTAACGGTAAATGACACCCAAGCACCAACAATACCTGTTTTACCAGACTTAATTAGCAGCTGTTCTTTTACTGTCCCAGTGCCTACAACCACCGATAATTGTGGTGGTATTGTTACGGTTACAACAAGCACTACCGATTTAAGATTTTATGCCTCGGGGTCAATTTTTTGGACTTTTAAAGATGCTTCAGGAAATTCCACGGCACCAGTTGAACAAAAAGTTATCATTAATGATGTTGCTCCTGTGCCAGTAATTCCAACACTACCAGCTCAAACTATTACTGGTTGTCAAATTTTAAGTATTTCAGAATTAACAATTCCAAAAGCTATAGATCAATGTGATGGTGAAATTAAAGGAACATTAAGTCCGGGTTTCGTATTTCCGTTTTCTTTTTATGGAACCAATACTATTGAATGGGAATTTATTGACAGCAAAGGTAATAAATCATTACAAACACAAGATATTACACTTATTCCGCCTAATATTAATGGAGGAACTATATCAGGGACTTTTAATTCTACCGTTTTTTCAGATCAAATTGATATTTCTTCATGTGATACCGAAATTTCTGTTGCATTGAATTTGGCAGGTGAAATAGGAACTATTATTCAGTGGGAGAAATTTGCAGTTAATCAAAGTGTTTGGGAAGTGATTCCAAATACCAATACCAAAGATAATTATATCGCATCATTTGGAGTAAGCGCATTGATATCTACCTATTATAGAGTGTTGGTTAAAGTGGGAACTTGTACCGAGTATTCTAACATTTTCTATATTAGAGCACTTCCTGCCGGATCAGCACCAACTGTTGAAAGTTTGGATCCCGATGATAAATATTGTTTAGGAGAATCTGTAAATCTTGTTGCAATAAGTACTTATATAGCTACGCAAGAAACAATACCTAATTCAACAGGAGATTTTAATCAAGGGCAACTAAATACGCAAGATCCCGATTCTTGGCTTGTTGATGATAGCCCAGGTGGTTTTACTGCTGGCGGAAATGCAACCAAGCCTAGAAATTGGTCTGCAACTAACAATCATCCTTTTGGAGGTATTATTTATGATAGCCGAGAGGGTAAGTTTAGTATTGCTTATGGAGATTATAGTTCAAGCCAATACAAAGGAAAAAATCCAACAACTTTGGAAAGTCCAATTTTGGATTTATCAAATGCGATATCAGCAAACTTAGATTTTGATCAAGCTTATTATTTTTCAACCAATGATTATGCAAATATTGAAATATCAATTGATGGTGGAGTAACATATACTCCATTAAGAGAAATGCATGTTGTAGGAAGTCCAAGTACAAATTGGTTTACTGCCGGAACTGCCGAATCGTATGTTGGTTCGGATGCCACTCATTATAATTTTGATACAGACAATACATCCATTTCTCTTGCAGCTTACCTAGGCCAAAGCAATGTTCGAATTAGATGGTCATTTACTGGAACTAGCGATCGAAGTGTATGGGCAATGGATAATATTTTTGTTAATAAAGAAGTTTTTGTTAATACTGAATTGGAGTTGACAGATGGTATTGGAGATCCTAATGTACCGCCAATTATAGTTGGACAAACAGATGTAGCGTTTAGTTTTATAGCTGATATTCCCGGGGTTCATCAATATGGAGGAACGGCGTTAATTAATGGTTGCAGGACGTACAGTGCAGAGGGTACAGTTTTAATTAATATTTCTGTGTCCAATTCTTATGCTGGTAAAAACATTGAATTTACAAGTGCCGAATGTGGTCAAAACACGGTGCAGTTAAATGCCTATGACAATTTTATATCGGCGAATGCCAATGCTGCAAAAGGAGCATATATTGCACCGCCCGGTTGTACCGCATGTGACGATCCCGGAACTGAAGATCCAGGAGAATGGTCCTGGGTAAGACAAGGGACTACAACCTCTTGCGAACCTGTATTTTTTTCTGATCGAAATGATCCTGACGCGACCTTTACTGGAGGAGCAGGAACCTATACCTTGACTTGGACTGTTAATGGATGTTCAAGCAATATAACGGTAACAATTACTGATTGCAGTGTAGTTAATTTTGATGGCGTTGATGATTATGTCGATTTTAATAATAATTATAATTTAAATGGGGATTTTAGCTTGGAAGTTTGGGTTAAACCCGAATCAGTGTCAGGTACACGAACAATTTTTTCTAAACGGGATGCAAATAAACCGGCTACAGGATATGATTTGAAATTAAATGGAGATAAAATTTCATTTAATTGGAATGCGATAGAATCAATTGTTTCACCTTATCCAATTGCAACAAATAGGTGGTACCATATTGCTGTTACACACACCGGAAGCTTGTATAATTTATACATTGACGGTATTTTGATCAGCAAAGCAGGAGGTACAACACCTGCCATTAATACTAATAATTGTATTCTTGGCGCTAATAAATCTGGCAGCAATCCAGTCAATTATTTTAATGGATATATGCAGGAATTACGCATTTGGAATAAAGTTTTAACACCGGAACAATTACACCAAATGATGAATCAAAAAATTAAAAAAAGTGGGACTGATAACGTTATTGGCGAAGTTGTTCCTATTGTAATTAATGGCTTGTCTTGGTCCAATTTAGCAGGGTATTATCAAATGGACACTCAATGTGGTCATATAGTGCCAACTGCAGGCGCAATCACAGGCAGATTAAGAAATATATTCACGCCTCAACCATTAACGGCGCCATTACCTTATACCACAAAAGCAGGAGGCTCGGGTTCTTGGGATGATCCATTAACTTGGACAGAACCTGTTTGGAGCCTTCCAAATGCTGCTGGTATTGGAAAAGACATCAATGATTTAGACCCAAGTCATTTAGCAACCTATAAAACGCCAATAGATTGGAATATTGTTAAAACTTCACATAATATAATAGCAAATAGAGATATAACCTTGTTAGGTTTAATTTCGGAATCTGGAAAATTAACAATGGATGGCGTTACTTCGATGGATCCTTTAAATAATCCGGGAACGGGAACGGGTCAAGGCTTATGGATTACGCATTATCTAAAATTGAACGGTGTTATTGATTTACAAGGAGAATCACAATTGGTGCAGAAAAGATATGGATATTATGATGTTGACGATAACTTTACAACTACCCAATTTAGTGAAAGTATTTTTGAAGAAACTAGCATTGGTTATATTGAACGCGACCAGCAAGGCCAAAAAAACAGTTTCAATTATAATTATTGGTCATCTCCGGTTACAGTTCAAGGTGCAGCAAATAATGCACCATATAAACTTCCTAATGTTTTAAAGGATGGTACAAATCCGGTTGCTCCAATAAACATTAATTTTGTTGATGGGGCTTTTTCGGCTGATGGAGCGCTCTCAAGTCCAATAAAAATAACCAGCAGATGGATTTGGACCTACAAGGCGACTGTAAGTGCTGACCCTTGGGCCAACTATTATCAGTGGACTAACGTTGGGTATTGGGGTAATATTAGAGCGGGAGACGGATTTACCATGAAAGGAACCGGTGGTGCTGCTGCAATAAATGCATTGCAAAATTATGTTTTCGTAGGAAAACCAAATTCAGGGGATATTCAAACAACACTTTTAACTCCCGGCCAAATTTATTTGATAGGAAATCCTTATCCTTCGGCATTGGATGCAGATGAATTTATTAAAGATAACATTAAGGAAACCATTAATGGTAAAGTAGGGCGAAATAACGTAAATGTTTTTAATGGCGCTTTATATTTTTGGGATCATTTTACGTCATCCAACAATCATTTATTGGCAGAATATGAAGGAGGTTATGCAACTTATAACTTAATGGGTGGTGTTATTGGTATAGCGAATGTTCCATTAGCTGCAAATACAGGTAAATCAGGCACAAAAGTGCCTGAACGCTATATACCTGTTGGACAAGGATTCTTTGTGGAGGCAATTTTAGATCCTCTTTTAGGTACAACAAATACAACAATTACTGGAGGAAATTTAAATTTCAAAAACAGTCAGCGGGTTTTTAAACGTGAAGGTTTTACCGGAACAAACGATGGATCTTTATTTATGAAAACAGCAGCATCTAAAAAATCGACAACGCAGGAATCGCAAGAAACAACTACCGATACCAGATCAAAAATTAGATTGATATTTGATTCTCCGTTAGGTTATCGCCGTCCGTTATTGGTTGGGGTTGACGAAAATACCTCAAACCATTTCGATTTAGGTTATGATGCGCTATTGAACGAGGACAATAAAGAAGATATGTTCTGGACTTTTGATGGCAGTAAATTTGTGATTCAGGGTGTTGATAATTTTGATAAAAAGCAGGAATTGTCCTTGGGATTGAAGATTTTTAAAGCCGGAATTGCAATCATCAAAATTGATACTACCGCGAATTTGGATAAAAATATCCAATTGTATTTAAAAGATAAACTAACGGGAAAAGCGCATAAATTAGATAAAAACCCGTTTGAAATTCATTTGGAACCCGGCACCTATCTAAACCGATTTTATCTGGCATTTAATCCCGGCAACACCAAAGAGAGAAAACCCGTTGCTGGCGAAAATGAAAACAACCAACAAACCGCATCGGAAACACTTTTGGTTTACATGAACAACAAAACCTCCGAATTGCAAATTACCAAACCTGTTGATGCCGAAATTGTGACGGTTAATTTGTTCAATTATTTAGGTCAAAACATTCAAAGCTGGAATACAAATTTGAATGAAAATAGCATTTATCTCCCAATTAAAGTTTCATCAGGCGCTTATATTGTCCAAATAAACACTAAAAAAGGGCCAGTGGTTAAAAAGGTGATTGTGGAGTAAGGCTCTCTAACCCCTGCCTCGCCGGCAGGCAGGCAGGCCCGAAGGGCAATGTCATTAAGTTAAGGAAATATTTGTCATTGCTTCGCCAGTTCACTATCGCTCGTGTCCGACAAAGGAGGAATCGCAACAAATGAGCACGTATGATGGGATTCCTCGTACCTCGGAAGGACAAAAATAATGCTTAAATGTCTTAACTTAATGACATTGCCCCAAAGGGGGAATTATCAACGATAGCGTTAGCTCCCAGCTCGTGACTGCATGAGCCAAATGATAGCGAGAGCTTCTGGCATGTGACTTTATGACCAAAGACAGGAGCACATCAGGAGCGAAATGACCGCGCCAACAAAGAGCTAAACCGCAAATGGCGCAAAGATTTGCGCAAAGCACGCAAACTAACTTGTATTCTTGCGTTCCTTGCGTTTTTTATATTCGCGTTCCTTGCGGTTAAGTTTTAAAAAATTAAAAAATATGCCCGCCGCAAGCAAGTCTAAAAATCGTAAATCATCAAGTGAAATCGTCAAAAACTGCATATTAGGATATCGGCAGATAGGCGAAAGGGAGGAGACTCCGTACATACTCCATACTTAGTGTTATAGTAGTGTTAGAGTGAGGTTAACAATCGGTCCAAAATTAATCAAAAAATCAGACAAATAACAAGGTTTTTTTTCGCGCCAAAAAAGTATTGAAAAAAGAAAAATGCCAAAAATTTTAAATTTCAGCAAGCCTCTTTTAATAATTTCGATTAAAATGGGCAGAAATAAACAACATTTAAGGTTGTTTTTAGGCCTTATAGTCAGCTCTCTTGTTTTTAAATGGTAAGTTTATTATAATAAATGGTAAGTTTTTATTAATAAACGGTAAAATAAATCGTTATTTCGTATTTTTATTGAAAAGGATTGTTTACCTTTAGGGAATAAATTAAAAACATCTTACTAACCATGAAATTAAACATTCACACCATAGAATTACACGCTTATCCCAAGTGACCTTAAGTTAATAGTAAAAAAAATTAATTTAACCACTTTTTGTGAACATTCTTGTTGCGTTTAATGTGACATGTATTTAGGTATCATCTGTTTTTAATAACATTTTAAATTTTAATGTTATGACCAAAACAATGTTTCTTTCGTTAGTGCTTTTGGCAACGGGATTTCTTTCTTTTTCTCAACAAAGCGATATTCGCCCAAAATTTAGAATTGGCTTTGATGCCCCAAAAATTGACCACCGACAAATACTGTTAACCGTTGACCATAGGGCTTCTTATGGCATAGACTGGGGATTTGACGCTTTAATGTACCAGGTTTTTTCTGATGATATGTATTGGGTGCTTGAAAACAAAAGATATGTCATTCAGGCTGTTGACACCCTTATTTCTGAAAAACAAATTCCTTTGGGCGTGCAAACATTGACCGGCGGAGCCATCACCATAAAAATAGACAAGCTTGAAAATGTTCCTGATGAAGTTGGTGTTTTTTTAATGGACAAAGAAACCAATACCTTATACAATCTTAGAGAAAACAATTACACCGCCACTTTAGCCGCCGGTGTATATCATAATAGGTATGCGCTAACGCTTAAAACCAAAAAAGAGGCGCCGGTTGCCGATGAAAATGCGGTTTTAATTACCGAAGATATTGATGCCAGTTTCACCGAACCCGGCGATAATTTGGTTGCTGATGAACCCGTAATACCTTACCCTGCCATTGATATGTATTTAAACCAAACGAATATGACTATCACCATTAAAAATCCCGAAATGGTTGCCATGAACATGGTAGTTTTATACAATATGATGGGCCAATTAATGCAAACTTGGGAAACCAACACCAATACCCAAAATTTAACCATCCCAAATATGCCAAAACAAGGTGTTTATGTACTCCACGCCTATACCGAAAATGGTAAAATAAGCAAGAAAATAGCCATAAATTAACTTAAAAGCAGTGTAATGCCGCAACGTGGCCGTTTTTAACCGCAAATGTCACAAAGATTAACGCAAAGTTCGCAAAAACCTAGTTTTATTGCGTTCCTTGCGGTTAATTTTTATAAGCCGTAAATCAAAAAATCAAAAATCAAAAAATCGTATTTCATAAATAGTAAATCGTAAACCTGCCTGTCCGGCAGGCAGGTCAAAAGGTTTCTTGCGGTTAATTTTTTGACGATTCTTAACCGCAAATGTCGCAAAGATTAACGCAAAGTTCGCAAAAACCTAGTTTTCTTGCGTTCCTTGCGGTTAAGTTTTATAAGCCGTAAATCAAAAATGATTTTTTTGTGATTTTCAGGCGTTTAAGTGCTTAATACCTACGCTTAAAATGGCGAAATAACCAAAAAACTCCCTGCAAATTAGTGCTAAAACAAACCGTTTAACTATAATATAAAACCATTTGTTTCCAATATACTGCCATTTGTTTAATTGATGTTCTGGCATTAACAAGATACTTCAAAACAAAGTATTTTTGGGTAACCCAAGAACGCTTATTATATGGTCAAAAACTACCCCGTTTTAAAAAATTTAGCAGCCCTATTTTTCTTATTATTTGCCTTTTCGGCTTTTTCGCAGACTTCGCAAACATTTATAACTTCAGGTACCTTTACCGCGCCTTGTGATGTTACTTCAATTACTGTTGAAGTTTGGGGCGGAGGAGGAAAAGGTGGTACCAGAACTAATAATGGCGAAAGCGGTGGTGGTGGTGGTGGTGCTTATGTTAGAAGCACTTTTACAGTAACTTCTGGGTCTTCATATATAGTTTATGTAGGTGCAGGAAGTTCAACAGAAGCAGCAGGTGAAGATTCTTGGTTTATTAATAACACTACAATTTTAGCTAAGGGAGGGATTTCGGTTGCAAATAACACTATTGCTGGTGCTGCTGGAGGTTCTGTAGCGGCCTCAATAGGTACAGTAAAATATGCAGGAGGAAATGGCGCTAACAGCTCAAACAACAATTATGGAGGTGGCGGAGGTTCTTCCGCAGGAAATGCATCAAACGGAACTACGGCAACCAACCAAAATGGTGCAATAGCTCCAACCGGAGGAGGCAATGGAGGAAATGGTGCAACAGGGAATAATGAAAATGGATTACCTGGTTTAAATCCCGGTGGTGGCGGCGGAGGTGCAAGAAACACTGGAGGTAGCCAAATAGGTGGTTCCGGAGCCAATGGACTAATTAAAATTACTTATACATCAAGTTATTGTGCCCCTACTTATACGACTAGGGTAGATCCAATAACCAACGTTACTTTTGCAGGCATTAATAACACAACAACAAATGTGACCGGCGGTGCAAATCTTGAAAGCTTCTGTTTAACAGGAACGGTGCTTCAAGGTTCTGCAACGAATACCATTTCTTTAAAAGGAAATACCGTAGGTTTAAACACAGACTATTTAACGGTCTTTATTGATTGGAATCAAGACGGTGATTTTTTAGATGCGGGAGAAACTTACAATATTGGCACTATTTATAACTCTACAGGTTTAGATGCCATTACTGCAAATGGTAACATAACTGTACCTGCGACAGCTACCTTGGGTAACACAAGAATGCGTGTCTTTAAAAGATTTGCTGCCTACACTACAGATCCTTGTCAAACAACTGAATATGGACAGGCAGAAGATTACAACATTATCGTAACAGCACCAAGCACCATCACTACAGGCACTATTTCGCCAACTTCTTATTGTGCTGGTGCAACCGTTTCCGTTCCCTATACAATAACAGGAACTTACAATGCCGGCAATGTTTTTACCGCCCAGTTATCTGATGCTGTCGGCAGTTTTGCTGCACCAGTAAATATAGGAACTTTGACATCAACTGTAGCTGGTTCTATTTCAGGCACAATCCCTATTGGCACAGCCACCGGGACAGGTTACAGAATAAGAGTGGTGAGCAGTAATCCTGCGGTTACTGGATCTATTAATGGAAGTAATATAACAATAAACGCAATACCAGCCACACCAACAGTTGGTACAATTACCCAACCAACTTGCTCATTGGCAACAGGAAGTGTTGTGTTAAATGGATTGCCAGCGTCAGGAACTTGGACATTAACAAGATCACCAGGAGCAATTACCAGTACAGGAACGGGAACAAGCACAACAATTTCAGGTCTTGCAACCGGCACCTATAACTTTACAGTTACAAATGCGTCTGGATGTACTTCTTATGCATCTGCAAATGTGGTTATCAATTCGCAGCCATCTATAAACACTTGGAGCGGATCAATAAGTACCGATTGGAATATCTCAGCAAACTGGAGTTGCGGTACGGTTCCTACTATAAGTACTGATGTATTAATACCATCTGCGCCTGCGTCTAGTAATTTTCCAACCATAGCTGCAGGAGGTTTTGGCGGACTTGCAAGAGATATTGAAATACAGAATGGTGCATCTATAACTATTGAAGGAGTTATCAATATTTTAACAGGAACTGGTACCGGAAATGCACTTACTATTGCGGGTGACTTAACCCTAAACGGCACAATAGATTTAAATGGCGAATCCCAATTATTGCAAGATATGGGAAGTGTTTTAGATCCATTAAGCACAGGCACCATAGAAATAGACCAACAGGGAGAAGGCAATAAATACCGTTACAATTATTGGTCGATGCCTGTTTATACAGATACAGATTTAATAATGGGTAAACACACCACCGTTTTTGCATCTTTACGAGATGGCACCATTCCAAGCAGTCCGGCACTAATTACTTTTAGCAATATAGGATATGATGGCGCTCAAACAACACCAATAACATTAAGCACTTATTGGATGTTTAAATACGCAAATTCAGGAAGTGGTTATAGTGCTTGGGATCAAGTTCGCAGTACCGGAAAAGTATATACAGGCCAAGGTTTTACCATGAAAGGCCCTAAGAATCCTGTATTGCCAATAACACCAGCACAAAACTATGTGTTTGTGGGAAAACCAAATAACGGAACTATTGAATTAACCGTGGCAAAGGACTATGATTATTTGGTGGGAAATCCATACCCTTCAGCTTTAGATGCCGATCAATTTCTTATTGACAACAATCCTTTTGGGACAGCCTCAATTACTGGAACCATCTATTTTTGGGAACATTATGGCGGCGACACCCATAATTTGGAAGGGTATCAAGGGGGTTATGCAACCTATAGTTTAGGTTCTGGAGTTCCAGCTTCATCATTTCCTGGCTTGGGAGGAGGAACCTCGGTAAAAGGAGCGCCAGGCCCTTATATTCCGGTTGGTCAGGCATTTTTTGTGGTGGGTGATGCCGTTGATGGCGGCCAAATTCAATTCAACAACGGGCAACGTGTTTTTGTGAAGGAAGGTTTAACTTCTATTTTTATGAAAAGCAGCGATCCAAAATTAAAAACGGAGAATACACGCGGTGCCGACCTAAGGCCAAAATTCAGGATTGGTTTTGACGCACCTAAAATTAGCCACCGACAATTGCTTTTTACCATTGATGAAAGAGCAACACAGGCGGTAGATTGGGGGTTTGACGCGGAAATCTATGAAATTTTTGCCGATGACATGTATTGGATGCTCAACAATAAAAAATATGTGATTCAGGCAACCAACAATGTGGGCTTGAACTCAGAAGTGCCTTTAGGCATTCAACTCTCAAAAACAGGAATGGTCACCGTTAAAATTGATGCGCTTGAAAATGTGGATGACGATACGTCTATCTATTTAAAAGACAAATTAACGGGCGAATCCTTTAATATGCGCAACAAACCCGTGCAGTTGAATTTAATGGCAGGGAAATATACCGACCGATTTGCACTCACCTTTAAAACACAAAAATTGGTGGCAGAAGATGTGAAAGCGGAAGTATTAATCCCTGCAAGCTCACAACCCATCATCGAAGGCATCCACGTATTTATGAACAACGCCATTGGCGAGTTGCAAATTAAAAATAACAGCAGCGAAGAAATAACAAGCGTGGCTTTGGTAAACACTTTGGGACAAACCATTAAAACCTGGAATTCAAACTTTAACATAAGAACAATTTCATTGCCTCTTAGCACCGCAACAGGCTTTTATTTGGTGCAAATAACTACAAAAACCAGTAAGACGGTTAAAAAAATTAGTGTGCAATAAAAAAGTTTAAAGTTCAAAGCTCAAAGGTGAAAGCTTTTGTGTTTAGGAAAAAATATTATAAATATGCCTAAATAATGTTAAACTTGATTAACATTATTTAGGCATTGTTATTTAAAAAAAACTTATAACTTCAAATTTTCAATTAAAAACAAATCAAACTCCCTTTCCTTCGGAAAGTTTACCTGCCGCGGTAAGGGCTGGGGATAGGAACCTATTTAAACGCAGAAATCCCTGTAATATCCATGCCTGTAATCAGCAAATGAATATCGTGTGTTCCTTCATAAGTAATCACGCTTTCTAAATTCATCATATGGCGCATAATGGAATATTCGCCGGTAATTCCCATAGCACCCAATATTTGTCGGGCTTCACGTGCAATATGGATCGCCATATCAACATTGTTTCTTTTTGCCATGGAAATTTGGGCGGTTGTTGCCCTGTTTTCATTTTTTAAAACGCCCAAACGCCAGGTCAATAATTGCGCTTTGGTGATTTCGGTAATCATTTCAGCCAATTTTTTTTGTTGCAATTGCATTCCGGCAATCGGCTTGTCAAACTGAATGCGTTGTTTGGCGTAACGCAAAGCAGTATCATAACAATCCATGGCAGCACCAATAGCGCCCCAGGCAATTCCGTAACGTGCGGAATCTAGGCAGCCAAGCGGCGCACCCAATCCGTCTTTGTTAGGCAAAATATTTTCCTTCGGAATCTTCACATTGTCAAAAATCAACTCTCCGGTTGCAGAAGCGCGTAACGACCATTTATTGTGTGTTTCAGGGGTAGAAAATCCTTCCATGCCACGTTCCACAATCAATCCTTTTATTCTGCCTTCTTCATTTTTGGCCCATACAACGGCAACATCGGCAAAAGGCGCATTTGATATCCACATTTTAGCACCGTTCAGCAAATAATAATCACCCATATCTTTAATATTGGTGGTCATTCCTCCCGGATTTGAACCGTGGTCAGGTTCTGTTAAACCGAAACAGCCTAAAAATTCACCGCTTGCCAGTTTTGGCAAATATTTTTGTCGTTGCGCTTCGTTGCCATATTTCCAAATAGGATACATCACCAAAGATGATTGCACGGAAGCAGTTGAACGAATGCCGGAATCACCGCGTTCAATTTCTTGCATAATCAATCCGTAGGAAATTTGATCCAAACCCGCACCGCCATATTCTTCAGGAATATAAGGTCCAAAAGCGCCTATTTCAGCCAACCCGGAAATAATGGATTTTGGGAATTTCGCCTGTTGTGCAGCCTCTTCAATAATTGGGGAAACTTCTCTTTTCACCCATTCTCTTGCGGCATTGCGCACTAAAAGATGCTCTTCCGTCAATAATTCATCCAATTGATAATAATCCGGAGCCTGAAATAAATCTTGTGACATTTGGTTTTATTTTTTGTTGTTTACAAATTTAGCAATTAAAATCTTTTATTCCTTACATTTGTGTGTTGTAAATAAGCGCCTAAAGTACTTAAAGTTGTAAAGTTAGGAGTGCCTAAAGTACTTAAAGTGAGCTAAAGTGCCTAAAGTTAAAAGTATTTGAATTGAACTAAGAATTAAAACAACTCTAGGCACTTCAACCTCTGTGAACTTTAGGCACTAAAAAAATAAACATAAAGTGAACCTAAAAATAAATTGTTATGGAGAATAAAGAGTTTAGTAAACTACTGGAAATCAGAACTAAGAAATTTGCAATTTCTATTATTAACTTATCAGCCTCTTTGCCTGTTACGACTGAAGGAAGGGTGATAAAGAATCAGATAACTAAATCAGGCACAAGCATCGGCGCAAACTATAGAGAAGCAAATAGGTCAAGGAGTAAGGCCGATTTTAGGAATAAAGTAAAGATTTGTGAAAGTGAAGCTAGTGAAACTGTTTATTGGCTTGAGATTATTATTATTTTAAATTGGGTTGATTTAACAAAAACGCAATTAATTATGAATGAAGCCAATGAAATTCTTGCTATTTTTACATCGATAGGTAAAAATTTAAAACCTTAGTTTTAAAAAAAAGTGCCTTAAGTAATTCGAGTGCACTAGAGTGCCTAAAGTTGAAAAAGAGAAGTGCCTAAAATTAAAAGTTTTTGAAATGAACCAAGAAACAAACAACTCAAGGCACTAAAGAAAAAAGAACATAAAGTGAATCTAAAAATAAAGCAACTCTAGGCACTCCAAACTCAAGGCACTTTAGGCACTAAAGAAAGAAGAACATAAAGTGAATCTAAAAATAAAACAACTCTAGGCACTCCAAACTCTAGGCACTCTAGGCACTCATAAGAAGAAGTAATAATAAATGAAATACACTTTAGGAAAAGACGAAAAATTAAAAAGCCGCAAATTAATTGAGCACCTTTTTGGGGAAGGAAAACGCGTAAAATCATTTCCCTTGCAGTTGATTTATTTGCAAATCAATCACGATTCGGAGTTTCCTGTAAAAGTCGGATTTTCTGTCCCAAAAAAGGTGGTGAAATTGGCGGTTGACCGAATTAGAATTAAAAGAATGATGCGTGAAGCGTATCGGTTAAACAAATATTTAATTTCCGAAAACATAAAAGAACCCTATATTTTTATGTTTATTTATACCGCCAAAGAGGAACCAAAATACGGCGATTTGGAGGAAATATTTAAAAAAGTGTTCGTTAAATTTTTAAGTAAAATTGAAGAAGATGGGCAAAATTAAAAAATGGATCTTAGGCGTTTTGGTTGGGTTAACGCTTTTGGTGACCACCGCATTTCAATCCGACTTTTTTGAAATAGCCAAACAAATTGATATTTACACCACCTTGTTTAAAGAGCTCAATATGTACTATATTGATGCCGTGAATCCGGCAAAACTGTCCAATAAAGCCATCAGTTCCATGCTCGAAAGCCTGGATCCTTACACGCGTTATTATGATGAACAGGGCGTTGAAGATGCGCGAATTGCAGCCACCGGTGAATATGGCGGAATTGGTGTGGTGACCCGTTACAAAAACAACAATTTAACCATACGCGAACTACTGAAAAATTCTCCTGCCGAAAAAGCAGGAATGAAACCGGGCGACAGAATTCTAAAAATCAATGATGTTGAAGTCAAAGATTTTGATGAAACCGGCGTTGCCGCATTGCTAAACGGCTTGCCAAACACCAAAGTGAACCTTCAAATTGAACGCCAGAACAAAAAAACGGAGCTGTCGGTAACCCGTGAAAAAATCACGGTGAATCCGGTTCCTTATTATACGATGCTGGCCAATGAAGTGGGCTATATTTCCTTTACCACATTCAATGAAAAAGCGGCTTATGAAGTCAAAAAAGCATTTTTGGACTTGAAAGAACAGGGAATGAAAAAACTGATTATTGATGTGCGTGGAAATCCGGGCGGATTGCTGAATGAAGCGGTTTCCATTGCCAATTTTTTTATTCCGAAAGATAAAATTGTGGTGACCACCAAAGCGAAAATTGAAAAATGGAGCGACACTTTTAAAACATTGCAGACTCCAATGGATTTAGAAATTCCAGTTGCTATTTTAATAAACAACCGTTCGGCTTCGGCTTCAGAAATTTTGGCGGGTTCGCTGCAAGATTATGACAGGGCGGTTATTATTGGCGAACGTTCTTTTGGCAAAGGTTTGGTGCAGCGCTATTTGCCGCTTTCTTACGGAACCCAAATGAAAATCACCATTTCTAAATATTATACGCCAAGCGGTCGCTGCATTCAGGAATTAGATTATACCAAAACCGATGACAAAGGCAATGTCCCAAAATTTTCCGAAAGCACGCAAACCTATAAAACCGAAAAAGGAAGAACGGTTTATGGTGGCGGCGGTATTTTTCCCGATGTTGAAATAGAAAAACCTAAGACCACAAAAACCACCGAAGCCCTTTTGAATTCGGATGCGTTTTTTAACTACGCCACCCAATATTTTTATGAAAATGCAAAAATTGCAGAACCTTCAAAATTTAAGTTGACGGATGCGGACTATGTTTCATTGAAAAATTATCTGGCTAAAAACCAGGCCGCTTTTGAAACAAAAACAGAAGCCGAATTTAAAAAAGCGCTGGAAACAGCATCCGCAGAAAATTTAAACGGAAATGCATCCAAAAGCTATTCAGATCTTTTAACCGCTGTTCAACAAGAAAAATTTAAGGAATTGGATAAAAATAAGGAAGAAATCATCAATAATTTATCCGAAGAAATCATCAAACGTTATTATTATGCCGAAGGTGTTTATCAGCAAAAAGCAATCTTCGATAATGTTATTTTAAAAGCGGTTTCCATTTTAAACAATGAGAAAGAATATGGTAAAATAATTGGACAATGAGGAAATTAAAAAAAGAGAAGAGAAAATAGAATAGAGAAAAAAGACAAAACAATTAGTAAACAGTTGGCAGTTTCAGTATTCAGTTAAACAACTTATGAAATTGATTGCGGTTACTGAGCGGAGCCGCGGTTACTGAGCCGAAGTAAACAAATTATGAAATTGATTGCGGTTACTGAGCGGAGCCGAAGTAAACGATTAAACGTTACCTTTGCCCATTAAAATTAAATAGATGAAACGAGCCAAACAAATTTTGATACACACAGAAATGATTAATGGCGAACCTACCTGTCCGGCAGGCAGGCAGCAGCTGTACCAATAAAAAATAAAATATAACAGATGAAAAACTCAAGAATAAAAGAAAGAACGCGCGCACAGGAATCATCTGGCGCCATTGAGCGATTATATATTTCCATGCGTCACATATTTACCCGTGGATTTTACAAACCGATGGGAATTTCGGGAGATACTTTAAGGGAATCTTTATTATTGCTTCGGCCCGAAATTTACGGAACCATTGCGGAAGAAAAAGTGGAGTTAAACGGACTCATTTATGTAATAGAGAGACTTCCAATCGGCATTGAAGAATGTCAGTTTATCAATTTAACTTCCGAAGAAGGCTACGGAAAATCGCATTTTAAAGCCATAGTTCCACCAAAAAGAAGAAGAAATTGTTACCGAATAGACAAAGATCAAATGAATATTGAGGTTACCCGTGGAAGATCGGAAATCTATGATGTTTTAACGCATTTAACTTTTTTATTCATTGAATCCCATAAAATAGCAAACAAAGTGTTGATCAGCGAGGGCAATGAAACCAACAGGGAATGGAAAAAATTGGAAGAAGTTGTGCTGAACAACATAAAATTGTCAAGTGATGAGCGCGACA
Organism: Lutibacter sp.; assembly: GCA_030694935.1. GTDB lineage: Bacteria > Bacteroidota > Bacteroidia > Flavobacteriales > Flavobacteriaceae > Lutibacter. The sequence continues at coordinate 21,072 of JAUYUA010000036.1, forward strand.
TTATGCTGGCGCATTTGGCAAGTATTTTAGGACGAACTTTTGAAGAAACCCAACTGGTGCACGGAATTGTTCAGGAAAAAACCAATCCCGACCGGTTTTTCCAAATTATTTTTTGGCTGGGTACCTTGGCCATTAATGAGAAAGTTCACGACTTAAAAAGAACCATCACATTTAGTCCGGTTTTGCGGGAACGCATCGGACATCATATTTACGGAGAAATTTGGGCCAATAACATTAAACAAATTCTGCTGGAAAAAAACCTTATTGAGCGCCCAATCCATATTATCAGCGCCAATATGCACAGTGTGATGAATTCAATTTACGCCCCGGTGGTGTTGCCAAAACAAATAAAAGACAACGACACGATTTCTTTGTTTGAGTTGTTAAGCGATCCTGAAAATGAAGATTTGCGTACACAAGTGGAAGTTTATGCTGAAAAAAACGGACTTATTTCCATCAAAGACACTTCGGGAACTTACATTGATGTCCAAATTATTGATACCGTAAAAATAGACCTCAATAAAACAAAATATAAGTTTGAAAATACGTTGCCTACCGATGAAAAACCGGTGCTTATTGTAATGGATTATGCTTTTGGCGAGCAGGCTTATGAAACGATGGATGAGTTGTTAAAACCTTATATGGATGAAAATGGCAAAAACCACCATTTAAACGTGGAATCGGTGTCAATTATGGGTAAAGCAGGCATTTTGGAAGGCGGAAAAGGTGATATTATGATTCCATCCGCGCATATATTTGAAGGTACAGCCGACAATTATCCGTTTAAAAACCAGCTTAAAAAGAGTATGTTTGAAGGCTGCGGCGTTGAGGTATATACCGGTGCAATGGTTTCTGTTTTGGGAACATCGCTTCAAAACAAAGACATTTTAAAATTCTTTTACAATTCGACCTGGAAAGTGGTCGGGCTGGAAATGGAAGGTGCGCATTATCAAAAAGCGATTCAGGCGGCTTCAAAAATCAGGGGAAATATTTCTGACAAAGTGAAAGTTCGATATGCCTATTATGCTTCGGACAATCCGTTGGAAACAGGAAGTACGTTGGCTTCCGGAGGGTTGGGAACCACAGGCGTTCGTCCAACCTATGTCATCACACAAAAAATATTGGAACAAATATTTTAAGGTTTTTCAGCATAAAAAAGTAGACAAAATCAATTAAAAATATGAATGTATTAATTTTAGGTTCTGGAGGAAGGGAACACGCAATGGCATGGAAAATAGCGCAAAGTGATTTGTTAACGCAATTATTTATCGCGCCGGGAAATGAAGGAACCGATCAATTGGGCGTCAATATAAAAATACAGCCAACCGATTTTGAATCGGTAAAAGAGGTGGTTTTGGAACACGAGATTGAATTGGTGGTTGTTGGGCCCGAAGATCCTTTGGTGAAAGGCATTCACGATTTCTTTTTAAACGATTCCGAATTGAAAAATGTGGCGGTGATCGGACCCCAAAAATTGGCGGCGCAATTGGAAGGAAGCAAGGAATTTGCCAAGGAATTTATGGTTCGCCACAACATTCCAACCGCAGCCTATAAAAGTTTTACAAAAAATAGTTTGGACGAAGGTTTTCATTTTTTGGAAACTTTGAATCCGCCCTTTGTGTTAAAAGCCGACGGTTTGGCGCAGGGAAAAGGCGTGTTGATTTTGAACGATTTGCAGGAAGCAAAAGACGAATTGAAAGAAATGCTGGCAAATGAAAAGTTTGGAGCTGCGAGCAGCAAAGTGGTAATCGAAGAATTTTTGGACGGCATTGAATTGAGCTGTTTTGTGTTGACCGACGGAAGAAGTTATGTGAATTTCCCGAATGCAAAAGATTACAAACGCATTGGTGAAGGCGACAAAGGATTGAATACCGGCGGTATGGGCGCAGTTTCTCCAGTGCCTTTTGCTGATGAAGTGTTTATGAAAAAAATTGAGGAACAGGTGATAAAACCAACGGTGGATGGCTTGCAAAAAGACCATATTCCGTACAAAGGATTTATTTTCTTCGGAATCATTAAAGTTGGTGACGAGCCAAAAGTAATAGAATACAATTGCCGAATGGGCGATCCCGAAAGTGAAGTGGTGATTCCGAGAATAAAAAGTGATTTTCTTGAATTGCTCATCGCAGCCGGAAAAAATGAACTGCACACCAAAACCATTGAATTTGTAAATGAGAGTGCTTGTACCGTAATGTTGGTTTCTGGCGGTTATCCGGAAGCTTATGAAAAAGGAAAAGTAATTTACGGTTTGGATAAAGTGGAAGGCTCTATTGCGTTTCATGCGGGCACCACCAATAAAAACAATGATGTGGTTACCAATGGTGGCCGTGTTTTGGCAATGACTTCTTTTGGAGCCGATTTTAAACAGGCTCTAAAAAAATCGTATCAGAACATCGATAAAATTTGTTTTGACAAAATGAATTTCAGAAAAGACATTGGATTTGACCTCTAAAAAAAAATTCTTGTTGCGCCCTTAAATTGGGGATTGGGACATGCAACGCGCTGCATTCCCATCATTAACGCGTTGCTGAAAGCAAATTACGAACCTGTTTTGGCAAGTGACGGCGACGCATTGCTGTTGCTTCAAAAAGAATTTCCTTTGTTGCAAAGTATAGAATTGCCTTTTTACAAAATCAGCTATCCAAAAAACGGAAAAAATTTAAGATTCAAACTGCTGTTGCAACTTCCTGCAATCATTTCAGCCATCAAAAGGGAACGAAAAATTGTTTCCAAATTTATTGATAAAGAAAATATTGCCGGAATTATTTCCGACAATCGGTTCGGGGTTTTCAGCAAAAAAGTGCCTTCAGTGTACATCACGCATCAATTAAATGTGCTGTCGGGAAAAACCACTTTCATCACCTCAAAAATTCATCAGCAACTCATTAAAAAATTTGACGAATGCTGGGTTCCGGATTTGGAAGGAAACCAAAATTATTCAGGGACATTGGGGCATTTAATAAAGCATCATTTAAACCTTAAATATATCGGAATTTTAAGCCGGTTTCAGCCAAAAGAACTTGAAATTAAATATGATTTATTGCTGTTGCTTTCCGGACCCGAGCCGCAAAGAACCTTGCTAGAAAACAACTTATTATTGGAATTAAAAGGCTATAAAGGCAAAATTTTAATGGTTAGAGGCGTTTTTTATACTACTGAAATTAATGCGGCAAGCAATTTCCACATTGTTAATTATTTATTGGCCAATGAGCTGGAAGAGGCCATAAACCAAAGCAATTTGGTGATTTCACGCTCGGGATATTCAACCATTATGGATTTGGCTGCATTGGGAAAAAAGGCTTTTTTTATTCCGACGCCAGGCCAATTTGAGCAGGAATATTTGGCAAAAATGTTTCAGGAAAAAATGGTGGCGCCTTATGCGAAACAAGATGAATTTACGGCAGCGAAATTAGATGACATTAACAAGTATTCCGGATTTGAAAAAGTGAATTCAAAAGTCGATTTAGACTTGTTCAAACTTTTCGAGGGTAAATGAAAAGGTGGATCCTTTTTTAAATTCGCTTTCCACAAAAATAGCTTCATCGTGCGCTTCAATAATGTGTTTTACAATGGCTAATCCCAATCCCGATCCGCCCTGTTCTCTGGATCTGCTGGAATCTACCCTGTAAAAACGTTCAAAAATTCTTGGCAGGTGTTTGGCTTCAATGCCTTCGCCATCATCCTTAACTTTTATAAGCAGCTTGTCTTTATTGAGTGATTCAATGCTAATGGTAGTTGATCCGTCAATTTTACCGTATTTTATGGAATTTACCAACAAATTTGTGAGCACTTGTTCAATGCGTTCCTCATCGCCAACGGCCATTACGGGAAATCGGTATTTTTTATTAAAAGCCAATGTGATGTTTCTTTTTTTGGCTTTCATTTCAAGCAATTCGAATACATTTTGAACCACTTCAACCACATCAAAAGGTTCTTTGTTTAAATGTAAATCGGCCGATTCCAGTTTGGAAATTAAATCCAGATCTTTCACAATCGCAATCAATCGTTCAACGCCTTTGTTGGCTCTTTTTATATATTTTTTGCTAATTTTTTTATCGTTCATTGCACCACCTTCTAATGTCAGCAAATAGCCCTGAACCGTAAATAGTGGCGTTTTTAATTCGTGCGAAATATTTCCCAAGAATTCCCTGCGATAGTCTTCTCTTAAATTTAAATTTTTTATTTGAAGTTGTTTGCTTTTGGCAAATGTTTGAACATCTCTTGAAAGGCTTTCAATATCAGTGGTAATGGGTGTTTTGTTAAAATCTGAAGTGTCTAAAATAGAAACGCTGTCGTAAATTTTTTTGATGCGCTGATAAATAAATTTCTCCAGGCGGTACTGGGTTATTAAAAAAGTAAAGGTGAAAACAACAACGATATAAAGCAGGATATAAGAAAGGTTAAGTGAAATATCTAATAAAAAATAGGCCAATAAAATAAGCGCAATCGATGTAAAAATAGTGATGAAAATCGAAGTCCAAAAAGCAAAATAGTATGTTTTTTTAATCTTCATCAATTACAAATTTGTACCCAACGCCTTTGATGGTTTTAAAATTATCGTCGCCTAGTTTTTCGCGCAATTTCCTGATGTGAACATCAATAGTTCTGCCACCCACAACCACCTCATTTCCCCAAACCTGGTTTAAAATGTCATCGCGTTTGAATACTTTTCCCGGTTTAGAGGCCAAGAGCGCAAACAGTTCAAATTCTTTCCGGGGAAGTGACATTTTTTCCCCATTTTTAATGATTACATATTCTTCGCGGTCAATAATAAACTCACCAATTTTAACTTTTTCTGAATCGGAAGTTGCCACATCATCTACCCTTCTAAGCAATGCTTTTATTTTACTGATGAGCACTTTGGGTTTTATGGGTTTGGTGATATAATCATCTGCGCCAACATCAAAACCCGCCATTTGTGAATAATCTTCGCTGCGCGCGGTGAAAAAAGTAATCAGCACATTTTCCAAGCCTTTGGTTGCCCTAATTTTTTCACAGGCCTCAATGCCGTCCATTTCGGGCATCATAATGTCCAAAATAATTAAATGTGGTTCGTGCTTTTTTGCTTTTTCAATGGCTTCAATCCCGTTTTTGGCAGTATAAATTTTATACCCTTCGTTTTTCAGGTTGTAACCAACAATTTCTAAAATATCCGGTTCATCATCAACCAACAGTATTCTAATATCTGAATTTTTCATACTTGGCGCTATTTAAATCATAAAAGCATTCAAAAGTAGTCATAATTTTTTTCCGCAATGCAAAAGGCGTCTGTTTTTCAAAATTATAACATTAAGATAACATAAACCTTACAATTGCTTAATTTGTAATAAAAAAGCGCTAAAAGTTTAAATTATCAGACGTTAAAAGGCCGAAGCAGAAAGTTGGAAAACCAAAATGCATTCCTGTAACCAACTAAAACTCCCTTTCCTTTAAAATGCTTTAGGGATAGGAAAAAAATTAAAGATTGGGTTTGGAAAAGATTTAAAAAATGAAAAAAAGTTTTACTTTCGCTTCAATGGAATTTTCAGAAATTTTAGGACAGACGCATTTGAAAAATCACCTGATGAAATCGACCGATAACGGCCGTATTTCCCATGCGCAACTATTTATTGGCAAAGAAGGCACGGGAACTTTGCCGATTGCCATTGCCTATGCCCAATATATTTTGTGCAAAGGCAGCGGCGACGTGGAATCATGCAATTTGAGATGTTCAAAATTAATGCATCCCGATTTGCATTTTGCGTTTCCTGTGGCAACAAACGAAGTGATAAAAACCAGGCCGGTAAGCAACTTGTTTTTGGAAGAATGGCGCAGTTTTGTGGCGTTAAATCCGTATGGCAATTTATTTGAATGGCTGCAATCGATTGGTGTTGAAAACAAACAAGGACAAATTGGCGTTGATGAAGCTGAAGAAATTGTAAAAGCCTTAAAACTGAAATCGTATGAAGGCGGTTTTAAAATTATGATTATTTGGATGGCCGAAAAAATGAACGCCTCGGCATCAAACAAATTGTTAAAACTGCTTGAAGAACCACCTGAAAAAACGGTATTTATTTTGGTTGCCGAAAATGAAGACCAAATTATATCAACCATAAAATCACGTTGCCAGGTGTTGCATTTTCCGCTATTGTCGGAAAATGACATTGTAAAAGGCTTGGTTGAAACGGAAGGAACCGACCCGCCAATTGCGAAACAAATTGCCATACAGGCCGATGGCGATTTTAACAAAGCGCTGCATTTATTGCACAACGACACATCCGACGAACAATTTGAACAATGGTTTATCATTTGGGTGAGAGCCGCATTTAAAGCAAAGGGAAACGCCGCGGTTATCCAGGAACTTATTGGGTGGAGCGATACCATTTCAAAAACCGGAAGGGAAACCCAAAAACGATTTTTAAGCTATTGCCTGCAATTTTTCAGACAGGCGTTATTGCTGAATTACAATGCGGATTCGCTGGTGTTTTTACAACCGAAAACGCCCAATTTCAACCTGGAAAATTTTGCGCCTTTTGTGCACAGCGGCAATATTATTGAAATTGACAAAGAATTGAATGAAGCCATTTATCATATTGAAAGAAATGGTAGCGCCAAAATAATTTTGCTCGATTTGTCCATAAAATTAACCCGGCTTCTGCATATTAAAGAAGCCTAAAAACACTGAAAAATAATGTCTATTTTCAACAATCACGCCGCCGAAATTTTGGTTTTGCTGTTTTTGATCATCACTTTTTTGCAATCGGGCATTGATAAAATCACCGACTGGAAAGGAAACGTAGATTTTATCACCGGTCATTTTAAAAATTCGCCGCTTCAAAAAATGGTTCCGTTATTGTTGCTTACGGTGTTAATTTTTGAAATTGCCGCAAGTATTTTAATGCTTATTGGCGGTTATTATATTTTTGCTGATGGTGTTGGAACTGTGGCAAAAGTTGGACTGGAATTCGCGGCCATTACTTTAATTATGTTGTTAATCGGCCAACGATTGGCGAAAGATTATGCCGGCGCTATGTCGTTGACTGTTTATTTTATTTTGACTATTTTAGGACTCTATTTGTTAAATTAAAACCTTAATCATGAAATTATTAGGAATAGGATCTCGAATTAAACACGAGGAATTTGGATTGGGCGTGGTTACCAATGTGAGCGCCAAAGACTATTGGGTGACTTTTATTGAAAACGGATTGGAAACCATTGCCATCGACAGCAAATTTGAAGTGATTGAATGTGTTGAAGATGAAGTGGATACCATTAGTTTTTACGATGTTGAAACTACCCTAAAAAACATGTTGAAACAATGGTCGGATATTTCAGAAGTCGTGCATTTGGGCGACCGATGGAAAGGCGGAAAATTAATTATGGAACCTAAAGACCCAAAATTGGCCAGCAAAGAAATTCCGATTGATGTGTTTTTTCACAAAATTGTGATGGTAAGAGACCGATTGAGGGTGATGGAACAAAAAATAAATTCGAGCAAACTGGATGATTTGGATAAAGTTGATTTGCAACAATACATTACCCGAATTTACGGGAGCTTAACCACCTTCAATATTTTGTTTAAATTAAAAGAACAGCAATTTGAAGGTTCAAAATCAGAATAATTACAATTTATCCATAAAAAAAGCCGGTCTAAAAATAATTTTAGGCCGGCTTTTGCATTTTTAAGTGAAATTATATAATTCCTTGATCCAACATGGCATCTGCAACTTTTATAAAGCCTGCGATATTTGCTCCTTTAACATAGTTGATATACCCGTCATTTTCAGTTCCGAATTTAGCACAAGCCACATGAATAGAAGACATGATTTGGTGCAATTTAGCATCAACCTCTTCTTTGGTCCAGTTTAATTTCATGGCATTCTGTGACATTTCTAAACCAGAAACACCAACACCACCAGCATTTGCAGCTTTACCCGGTGCAAATGGCAATCTGTTTTTATGGAATAATTCAACAGCCTCAGGCGTGCAACCCATATTGGATACTTCAACAATATATTTTACGCCATTTTTAATCAATAATTTAGCATCCTCGCCGTCCAATTCATTTTGGGTTGCGCTAGGCATTGCAATATCAACAGCAACTTCCCAAGGTTTTTTTCCAGCATAAAATTTAGCTTCCGGAAATACTTCTGCGTAAGGAGAAACTATATCGTTGTTTGAAGCCCTAAGCGCCAATAAATAATCAATTTTTTCGGCATCTAAACCTCTTTCATCATAAATATAACCGTCAGGACCAGAAATGGTCACTACTTTACCGCCAAGCTCAGTAACTTTAAGGGCAACGCCCCAAGCCACGTTTCCAAAACCAGAAACAGAAACTGTTTTTCCTTTAAAAGTATCGTTATTTGTTGAAAGCATATCATTTGTAAAATAAACAGCGCCAAAGCCTGTAGCTTCCGGTCTTATCAAACTTCCGCCCCAATTTAAACCTTTACCGGTGAAAACACCTGTATTTTCAAATTGCAGTTTTTTGTACATTCCGTACATAAAACCAATTTCTCTTCCTCCAGTTCCAATATCTCCGGCCGGTACATCTTGGCTTGGGCCAATAATGCGCCATAACTCTAACATAAAAGCCTGGCAAAAACGCATAATCTCAGCATCTGATTTTCCCTTCGGATTAAAATCGGACCCTCCTTTTGCGCCACCCATTGGCAAAGTTGTTAAAGCATTTTTAAAAGTTTGCTCAAATCCCAAGAATTTAAGGATACTTAAGTTTACGCTAGGATGAAGACGAATTCCGCCTTTGTATGGCCCAATTGCATTGTTATATTGCACTCGGTGTCCTAAGTTAATTTGAACATTCCCTTCATCATCAACCCAAGAAACCCTAAAAGTTAAAATACGGTCAGGTTCAACCAATCTTTCAATAATTTTAGCGGCCTCATATTGAGGGTTTTCATCATAAATTGTTTGAATGGATTCTAACACTTCATGAACTGCTTGCAAGTACTCCTTTTCACCCGGATGTTTGGTCTCAAGGTTTGTCAAAATATTTTTTACATTCATAATAATATAATTTGATCGTCTATATAATTTATTAAATATTTAAATAATTAGGTGCAAAATTACAGATAATATATTAATTCTTAAACAAAAAAGAGGCAATAATTTTTAATTTTCGCGTTTTCCTCAAACGTTTTCGTTGCACAAAAATAAAAAGCGCAAAAAACGTCATTTTTGCGCTAAATATTTTGCAGAAAACCTCAATTTCTGTTGTTTATCCAAACCCCAGCCATTTCCAGGAAAAGGAGTTTTTTTTGAAATAAGATGCGTATTTACAACCAAAAACCTTTTAATTTTAATATCTAATATTTAGAACGGACAGGTCGCGACCTGTCCCTACATAAAACCATCAGGAAGTTCGTCATCATTCAATTTCGTGGGTGAATTTTGAAATTTATTCAATTTATACCCTTCTTTAAAAATGGCCGCTTTATTGCTTTTTCCCTCAATAATTACCGTTAAAGGTTCTTTAAAATGGACATGCCTTAAATATTCATCATCATAACTTGCCCTTTGTTTATTTAAATACTCCAAATCGAAAAACCCATCATCAATAAAAGGGTTTATGGTTAGGTAGCCCACTTTAAAAGACGTTAAATTTTGGAAAAAGTGCGTTCCCTGGCTTGGATCAATCCTAAAATTATTTAGGCCGGCTTCCACAATAATTTTTGCTGATGCTATTTGGGGCCAAATCACAGGAATTCCCAACCATGGATCGCTTGAGCCCCACCTTCCTGGTCCCACTAAAATATAGTTTTTGTCTTTTTCTGCGAATTTTTTATTGATTTGTTCAACCGCTGCGGCTATTTTTCTTGTGTTTGCAGCGTTAAAAGTTTCTGGTTTGACATAAATAATATCGTGAATATTCTCATAATTTCCATTTCCCAAGGCCGATTCCGAGTAAATGATGGTGTCTTCAACATTAAAATCTTCCGGAAGCGTGCTCAAAGTTTCAATACTTTCAATAATAGGCCTGATTTGCAAAAAGCTAAATTCCTTTGGCTGCCCCTGCGGAACATCCAAATTCACCGCAAACTCCATTTCAATGGGATTTCGCATTTCACGTTGACCGATGCGCAATAAATCCTGCAAAATTTCAGGCAAAGGAAAGGTGTTGTATTTTAAAATATTGTCAAAAGTGATTACGCGAATTCCGTCATGCAAAACACCGGGCTTGATGGTGTTATTTTGTAAATCGTAGGTTGAAGCCACAAATTTTAGCGAACCATGTTTTTCGGCATTTCTAATGGTAATTTTCTTTTTGTTGATGGCTTCGCTAGTTGAGGCAACATAACTGTCGGGGTTCATGTCCAATCCAAAGAAATATTGCTGTGTGTCGCGTTGCGTGGAACCCGGAGATGAGAGTTGCAGCACCTTTTTTGGATGATAAGGCGAAAATCGCAAAGTGTTTCCGCCGCCAACAATAATTTCACCCAAGCCCAACGCAATATTTGCGGTTCCTTCATTGGGCAATTCCTGGTCAATTGGATAAAAATTTATGGAACGCGCCACTCCGGATATGTTCGGATAATAAACATCATCATATTGTTTTCCGGTAACCTCCTGCAAAATAACCGCCATTTTATCTTCCTCAATGGTATGTGAGGTCGCTTTTAAATATGCTTTGCTGTTTTGAAAAAAGGCAGATGCCATCACCGACTTAATGGCGCTGGCAACCATCTCCATCATTCTGGTTTTGTCGGTATTTGGAATCATATAGGTAGAAAACACACCTGCAAACGGCTGGTAATGTGAATCTTCCAAAACACTTGATGAACGCACTGCAATTGGTGATTTAGCTACGTTTAAAAAAACCCGAATGTCTTCCATCACCCATTTCGGCAATGGTTTTGAAATAAATTTATTTAAAATTTCTTCATCATCATTACAATTCGCCACAAACCCTATCAATTCATATTTTTCCATAAATTCATCAAAAACTTCTGTGCTCAACACCACCGTGCGGGGAATACAAATATTGACATCTTTATATTTATTGAACAATTTATGGCGTTTCAAAAACGAATCTATGAATGCCAATCCGCGTCCTTTTCCGCCTAAAGATCCTTCGCCAATTCTCGCAAATCCCAAATATTCATCATAGGTATTTTTGCTGAATTTAGAAATAACGCCTCTCGATTTGTATATTCTGTAAGCTTTAATGGCTCTGAGTAAAAAATCCCTGATTTCCTCCGGATCTTCAAAATCTTCGTATTCTACATTGCTGAATAAATTGGCCAACGGAAAAAGCGCCCTTGACCTTAGCCATTTTGAATATTCACTCCTTTTGGCGTGATAAACTATAGAATCGAGTGTTACCGTGGTTAAAACTCGTTGAAAACTGTTTAAATCCTCCACCGTTGCCAAAACCTTCATTTGAGTTGGATCCCAAAATTCAAAAGCCCCAAAAGAAAAATATTTGGTGATGTAACTCTTTATTTCCTTGCCTAATGTTTCCGAGTGTTTGTATAAAAATTTTCCTTTTAATTCCAGTGCTCGTTTTTCATTATTTTTATCGGAAGATTGCACCAAAAACGGAAAATAGCGCTCATGGCTTCTTACATATTTTAAAAATTCGAATCCGGCATCAGGATCTCTTTTTCCGTCTTTAAAATAACTGACATCAGAAATAACGCCCAACAAATTGTGTTTGTATTTTTCAAAAAGAAACAAACCTTCTTCATAATTTGTAGCCAGCAAAATTTTTGGCCGGCCGCGCATCAACATCATCGCCCTATGTTCATTTAAGCCTTCCGACATAAACGAACGCGTTTGTTTTAAGATGATTTTGTACATAATGGGCAAATACCTCGAATAAAATTTCAAGGAATCTTCCACCAGCAAAATAGCCTTCACACCAATTTGATTGATGTCTTTTTCGGCATTCATCCTATCTTCGGTAAGTTTAATAATCGCCAAAAAAATATCGACATTCCCGTTCCAATGAAAAACAAAATCGATGATTCCCGTATTTTCGCTGAGCACTTTTTTCCTTAATTCAGAAGAATAATGACTTAATGCCGCAATGGGAATGTTAGGAAAAGCTTCTTTAATCATTTTTGACGTTTCAAAAGCCTTGTAGTTGCCAATGTCCAGCCAAGTGATCACCAAATCAATTTTATCGGAATTCATCATCCCAATGGCCCTTTTGGCGGAGTTGGCATGAATAAAACTTGGCGGATATCTTAAATTCAGCGCCATATATTCATTAAAAATTCGCTCGTCTATCCGGCCGTCTTCCTCCAACATATAAAAATCGTAGTTAGAGCAAACTATGAGCACTTTGTTGATTCTGTTTTGCATTAATTGGTTAAATGCAACCTCTTCAAACTCATAATTTTTTAGGTCGGGCAATGGATTTCTGTTCATTTTATCGGCATTTATTTTCAAATGCAAGATATCATTTTCACGTTGAATTTTAATGTTTTTCAAAATATTTATTCAATTTTATAAAAATAAAATTGTGTAAATTTGCAACCTAATTTTCTGTATAATGTTGGCTAAAGTAAAAGAACTGATTGGTGAAGTATTGGCATTTAACACCACTTCCAAAGAGGAGATTGAATCTTTCAGAATTAAATTTTTGGGCAAAAAAGGATTGCTTAACGATTTATTTGTTGAATTTAAAAACGTGGCGCCTGCCGAACGAAAAGATTTCGGACAAGCATTAAACACGTTGAAAGATGCAGCTCAAAACAAAGTTGACCAATTAAAAGAGGCTTTAGAAAACTCGAGCGACCAAAAAGGAATTTACGGGGATTTAACGCGCCCTGCCGAACCTATTGAATTGGGTTCGCGCCATCCAATATCGTTGGTGAGAAACAAAATTATTGAGGTGTTTTCACGCATTGGCTTTACCGTTTCTGAAGGTCCGGAAATTGAAGATGACTGGCACAATTTTACGGCCTTGAATTTGCCCGAATACCATCCGGCACGGGATATGCAGGATACTTTTTTTATTGAAAAAAATCCAGATATTTTATTGCGTACGCACACCTCATCGGTTCAGGTGCGTTATATGGAAAGCCACAAACCGCCAATTCGCACCATTTCTCCGGGACGCGTTTTTAGAAATGAAGACATTTCGGCACGTGCGCATTGCATTTTTCACCAGGTGGAAGGTTTGTATATTGATACTGATGTTTCTTTTGCCGATTTAAAACAAACCCTGCTGTATTTCACCAAAGAAATGTTCGGGAAATCAAAAATACGCCTGCGTCCTTCCTATTTTCCGTTTACGGAACCAAGCGCTGAAGTTGATATTTATTGGGGACTGGAAACGGAAACCGATTATAAAATTACCAAAGGAACCGGCTGGTTGGAAATTATGGGTTGCGGAATGGTAGATCCAAATGTGCTTAAAAACACCAACATCGATCCTGAAATTTATTCAGGCTACGCTTTTGGAATGGGCATTGAACGCATTGCAATGCTGCTGTACCAAATTCCCGATATCAGAATGTTTTATGAAAATGACGTCCGATTTTTGGAACAGTTTAAATCGGTATATTAAAAAGTTGAAAGTTGAAAGGTGAAAGCTGAAAGTTGAAAGGTGAAAGCTGAAAGCTCAAAGGTGAAAGGTGAAAGCTCAAAGGTGAAAGGTGAAAGCTCAAAGGTGAAAGTTGAAAGGTGAAAGGTGAAAGCTCAAAGGTGAAAGCTCAAAGGTGAAAGCTCAAAGGTGAAAGCTCAAAGGTGAAAGGTGAAAGCTGAAAGTTGAAAGCTGAAAGTTTTTTTTAATTACAAATCAAACGCCCTTTCCTAAGGAAAAGCCTGCCTGCCGCGGCAGGGGCTGGGGATAGGATAAAAATCCTGATAACATCAACCAAGAAAATGAAAAAAGATATCCAAATTCCTGAAGTTATCGATGTATTTATGGCCATTGTGAAAGAATACAACAACATTTTTCAATGTGAAGATTGGAATGCTTATATCATTAACAATAAAGATGTTGATTTAGACATGGTGTTGGTGGTTTCAAAAGGTTATGATGAAGAGAAACTGACAGAAACTTCATTGCTGCGCCATAAAATTGATAAACTTCCGGCAAAATCTTTTGCAAAAGTTGAATTGATGCAGGAAGAAGTTTTAAAACTTTCCAATTTTTTTAACGTGACTTTTTTTGAAGGAAATGCCATGTTCGACAAAAAATACCTGTTTAAAAAAGGAACCATCAAAGAAAGCGCATTGCGTATGATTCCTTTGTTAAGTAAAAAAGGAATTTTGGTGAAATAGTGTTAATCAATTAAGTTTTATTTTAATGGTATTCAGCAAAATAAAAATTTTCTCAGTGTATCTTTGTGATTCTTGGTGTAACTTTGTGCAATAACTTTTACTCTGAGTCACTCAAAGAAAAAACACAAAGATTCACAAAGTTTTACGGCCAATTAAATTTAATTCAGAATCATTAATATTTTTATAAATTTCACCCGATTTAATATGAAGTTCCCTCTTTTTATCTTTTTGTTTTATTGTTTTTCTATGGCTTCGGCCCAAAGCATTCCTTTGTATGTTGGCACGTACACAGATGCCGACAGTGAAGGAATCTATCTTTACGATTTTAACCTGAAAACCGGCGAACTCACCAATAAAAAATTGGCAGTTGAAGCTGTAAATCCGTCATTTATCACCTTTTCATCCGACAAAAAACTGCTGTATTCGGTTGGAGAAACTGACAATTTTGAAGGCGCTAAAAGTGGCTTTGTAAATGCGTATTCGGTTTCAAAATCGGGAACGCTTCAGTTTATCAATAAAGTGAGCAGCAACGGCGCGCATCCTTGCCATATTCAATTAAATAGCGACAATTCCAAAGTTGCCGTTTCCAATTATACCGGCGGAACGGTTTCTGTGCATTCAGTATCAAAAAATGGCGAAATTTTACCCGCAATGCAAGTGATTGACCATAACAAGGGAAGTGAGCGGTCACACGCGCATTCGGCCAAATTTTTTAAGAATAATTTGTTTATTGCCGATCTTGGCCTCAGCACTTTCTCGCAATATGATTTTGCTGCAAATGATAAAAAATACTTGATAAAAACAAGCTATAAAATTGAAAATAATGCCGGTCCGCGACATTTTGAAATAGCAAAAAAAGGAAAATTTATTTATGTGATCAACGAATTGAATTCCACAATTTCTGTGTTAAAAAAGCAAAAAGACCATTACGTTTTTGTTCAAAACATCAGCACATTGGCTGATGGATTTGACGGAAAAAGTTCTTGCGCAGATATTCATTTATCAAAAAACGGCCGGTTTTTATACGGATCTAACCGTGGTGAAAACAGCATTGTTGCATTTAAAATAAACAAAAAAAGCGGTGAGCTTCAAAAAGCACAAACCATAAGCACAAACGGAGACTGGCCACGCAATTTTACGTTATCTCCCGATGGCAATTATTTATTGGCTGCCAACCAAAGAGGCAATAATATAAGCGTTTACAGTATAGCCCATACAAAAGGTACATTAACGTTTTTATATGCCATGGAAGCTCCATCTCCTGTTTGTTTGCTTTTTTAAAAACTGTTGAAAATGTTATATTTTCATCTCCAAATCAGAAGCTTCCGTTAAATACTTACTTAATATGCTCTTTAATAATTCATTATTTATTGGTTTTGACATAAAATCATCACAGCCCGCCAAAAATGCTTTTTCTTTTTCCTCGGGCGCTGAATAGGCAGTTTGCGCAATTATTGGCAGGTTGTGGCGAAATTCTTTTATCAGCTTTGTCGCTTCGTGTCCGTCCATTTTAGGCATTTTTATGTCCATTAAAACCAAATCAATTTCCGGAATATTTTTACACAATTCAACCGCTTCCAATCCGTCTTTAGCGTGAATTATAGTGCAGGGAAGTTTAATTTTATCCAACAGCAATATTTCTAAAACCATAAAATTCACTTCTTCATCCTCTGCAATTAAAATGGTGTGTTTTTTCTTGTTCTCAACTTCTTTTTCTTTTACTTTTTCTTTTTCAATTTTTGGTGCCAAATTCACCGGTTTGTAAGGTATGGTGACAAAAAAAGCGGCACCTTCTCCAAGTTTTGAAACCACTGTGATTTTTCCGCCCAGCAACTCGGCATTTTCTTTTGCGATGGAAAGCCCCAGTCCCAATCCGCCCACTTTTTTGGACAATTCTTTTTCTGCCTGAGAAAACCGATCAAAAATAAGCTTTTGTTTTTCTGGCTTAATGCCAATTCCGCTGTCTTTTACAAAAATTTCCACATTGGCAGGCTCACTGTCCTTATTTAGTTTATAGCCCAATTCAACAAAGCCTTCATCAGTAAATTTTAGGGCGTTTTCCAATAAATTGCTTAATACTTTATTCAGCTTATTTTTATCGGTAAATATGGTGCTTTCCTGATTTGAAAGTTCATTTTTTAAAATCAGTTCGATCTTCTTTTTTATCGCTTTTATATTAAAAACAGTATGCATTTCGTGTAATAAATCATTTAGGCATACCGGATTTTCTTCAGCCTTTATTTGTTTGCTTTCCAATACAGAAATTTCCATCAAATCATTAATAATATGCAATAACTGGTGGGTGCTGTTTTTAATGATTTCAATAAACTTTTTCCTTTTTAATTCATTCAAATCAGGGTCGTCCAGTAATTCCGTAAAACCTAAAATACCGTTCATAGGTGTCCGAATTTCGTGGGACATATTTTGGATGAATTCTGTTTTTAGCTGATTGCTTTCCTCGGCTTTTTCTTTGGCATCTTTTAGTTCAATTCCCGCCTTTTTTAATTCCGTAATGTCAATTACCGAAGCGATGGCCATCCCATAATCATCAATAATTGCAGAAGTAACAATTGCTGAAATATTTTTTCCGCTTGTATTTATAAATTCTGTTTCACCTGTGA
Organism: Lutibacter sp.; assembly: GCA_030694935.1. Taxonomy (GTDB): domain Bacteria; phylum Bacteroidota; class Bacteroidia; order Flavobacteriales; family Flavobacteriaceae; genus Lutibacter. The sequence continues at coordinate 37,931 of JAUYUA010000036.1, forward strand.
ATATTTTATTATTTGAGGCAATTGACAACATTTCTTCTTTAACTACATCAAGCGATTTTTTATTATTTGTTTTTGTTAATAGTTCTTTAAGTTCATTTATATTTTTTACGCAAAGCAAATCCAATGTAATTTTATTTACATTTGTAATTCTTATTTTTGACAGGCATTCGTTTATAAAATTTGGATCATCATCAAAATGGGCTCTTAAATCAATTTTTTCGGCTTTCATTTCATTTAAAAGTTTAATGACCTCGGAAAAATCCTGCTCCCAAAGTGAAACTGGGCTATGTTCAAATAAATTTTTAAACCTATGTTTGGTTTCAAGCAGCAACTTGTTTTTTTTAGAAAGTTCATTGCTTATTTGTAAAAGTTCTTGTTTGGCTATTTTTTCCGCAGTAATGTCAATAATCATTATATGTCTGGCTTTGCGGTTGTTAAATGTAATAGCGTGAGCAACAATATTAACGTCAATTATTTCGCCGCTCTTCTTTATATGTTTCCATTCAGTGGCAGAATCGTAGGTTGTCTGTTTTTCTGCTTTTATGTCTTTTAATAAGGCATCTATATCTTTAGCTGGACGAATGTCTTTTATGGTCATAGACATGAATTCTTCCCTTGCATAACCGTAATGTTGAATAGCAGCATTATTAACTTCAAGAAAAGCAAGGGTTTCAAGATCGAAAATCCACATAGGTTGCGGATTGTTTAGAAACAAATAACGATATTTTTCTTTGTTAACTTTTAGCGCTTCTTCCGCTTCCTTATTTTTGCTAATGTCTTCTTTAATGGCTAAATAAGAAGATATTTCACCTGCTTCATTTTTAATGGGTGTTATGGTTGTTCGTTCCCAGTAAAAATTTCCATTTTTAGCTTTATTTTGAAATTCTCCCTTCCATATTTTTCCTGCGATTATTGTTTGCCATAAATTACTGTAAAATTCTTTTGGCTGCTTTCCGGTACTTAATATTCTGGGGTTTTTTCCCAGAACTTCTGCAGCTGAATAACCCGTTATTTCGGTAAATTTAGGGTTGGTGTATTCTATATTTCCAAAAATATCAGTAATTACAACAGTATTGGCACTTTGTTCAATGGCAGTGGAGAGTTTTTTATTTTCTGTTTCAAATTTTTCTTCTATTTTTTCTGTAAACTCTTTTGCAAATTTTAACTCCTCAATTTTTGAATTTAATTGGCCGTCAAAAAGCATTTTTTCGAGTACTTTTTCTATTTTTATTGCAATTATTTGGAGAATAATTTCAACAGTTTTGGCATCTTTTAAAGGTTTCGTGTCCATTAAGGCAATTAACCCAATAGGTTCCTTTTTTGAGCTCCATAAAGGAATGCCCATATAACTCTCAATATGCTGTTGAGCCAGAAAATCATCCTTTGGAAAAAGACTTTTTGCATTGACCGGATAGGCGCAAAACTTTTTATTGATGATTGTTTCACAAGGTGTATTTGCCAATTTATAAATGGTATTGGGCAAAAAATCGCCGTTCCCATAAAATGCAACAGTTTCTAAAACAAAAGGTGATTTTAATGAAAATTTATCAATTAAAACATATTTAACGCCAAATAACTCAGCTAAAAAAACAGCTGTTGATTTTAGAAATTTTGTGTGATTGGTTTCATAGCCATTTATAGAAATGAAGGCCAAGGTATCTTGAACATATTTAAGTTGCACATTCATATTTTAGAATACGGAGGTTTAATTAATTTTCTAACACATGTAATTTTTTCTTTTTGCTAAATATAAATAAAAAATTAATTGAATTAAAATTTCATGAATTAATTACTGTAATTTGATGAGTTCTAGCCCAAATTCATTCACTTTTTCCCAGTTGGTGTATTCAATTTCGGCATCGATATTTGTGGGTCCTTTGGTCATCCACATAATTAACTGAATCATTTTTCGGTCGAAAAACGAATATTTTTTATAGTCCAATTTGCCTGCAAAAACCTTCACAATAGTTGGTTTCCAATCAATGGTTTTAAAAAATTTCACCACATACGGATTTGTGTCAGGATTGCTTTTTTCGGGTTTCCGGGCAACCAAGTTTACAGAGAAGAAAGCTGTTTTTATGGCGTCAAGTTTTTCCTTATTTGTGTTTATGAATTCAATTATTTTAGGGTTGTGAACGCCGTATCTAATGCTTGCGCCAATAACAAGTTTGCTGTATTTGGTGATGTCTTCGTTAAAATCGTCAATTGAAATTAAATCAATTTCTTGATTGTTTTGTTGAAGCACTTCCTTAAGTTTATTGCAAATCTTCAGTGTTTGTCCGTCAACTGTTGAATATATTATTCCTATTTTAGGTGTCATTGATATTGTTTAAAATTAATTTTTATGTTAACGCTTTCAAGCTAATTTTTAAGGAAGTAAATTTACAAAAGGCGCAATTGCTTTTTTATGATATATATCAATCAAAAATAGCCAAAAATTTGAAATTTATTTACAAAAAAACCAGTCAATACTGACTGGTTTTAGTTTTTTTAAAGACAAGGAATAAATATTAAATTACTTTTACATTTACTGCGCTTAACCCTTTTTTACCTTCTTCAAGTTCAAATTGAACTTCATCGCCATCGCTAATTTTGTCAATTAATCCGGTAATGTGTACGAAGTAGTCTTTTTTTGAAGTTTCCTCTGTGATAAATCCAAATCCTTTAGCTTGGTTGAAGAATTTTACTGTTCCTTTTTTCATTGTTAAATAATTTATTAAAGCACTAAAGTACTAATATTTGAGCTTGTTTTGGATTTTTTTTTGAGTTATTTTAAAAAATAATAATTTATGTAATTAGCGCCTAAAGTTTAGCTTGCCTAAAATGCCTATAGTTAAACAGTTTCCAATTTTAAGAATGATGCAAAACCTTTTGATTTCTTCTTTTTCAAACAGTCTCTTTGCTTTTGATCAAATAATGAAGTTTTGTTTAATGAAAATATATAATGATGCGAATTCAGAATAGCCGCTGGCTAAAGCCAACGGATTAAAATATGTTCGCATTGAAGGCTTTAGCCAAAACATTTCTATTATTTTGGCTAAAGCCAATTTGAAATTCAACATTTGCCAGCCAGCTAAAGCGGGCGGCTATTGATAAAATCTAGCCCTTAATTTGTGTTAATAACTCTAGGCCCGCCAGCTAAAGCGGGCGGCTAATGCCAAAATCTAGCCCTTAATTCACGTTAATAACTATAGGTCCGCCAGCTAAAGCAGGCGGCTATTGACAAAATCTAGCCCTTAATTCACGTTAATAACTCTAGGTCCGCCAGCTAAAGCAGGCGGCTAATGACAAAATCTAGCCCTTAATTCACGTTTATTACTCTAGGTCCGCCAGCTAAAGCAGGCGGCTATTGACAAAATCTAGCCCTTAATTCACGTTAATAACTCTTGGCCCGCCAGCTAAAGCGG
>JAUYUA010000063.1 GCA_030694935.1 Lutibacter sp.
TAGCATTTAACCGCAAAGCCCGCAAAGAAAATGCGCAAAGCCCGCAAAAAATACGTCATTTTAAAATTCTAAAATCGTAATTCAAAAATCGTAAATCATTTGCGTTAGGGATTGAAGAGGAAATCCCGGCATTGCGAGCTAATCGGCAATATGTTCGACAGATTGCCACGCTCCGCTCGCAATGACGGATTGCAACGAAAAGCCCGACCCAAAGGGAACGCCCAAAAAAACAATACATAAATTGCCGTTTTTATTAGAATTAGACCTAATATTTATACAACCTTTCTTAATTTTTCTTCAACTTTATTGTTTTTAGCAATAACTTCAAATTGATTGGATGTGTTGTTTTTACCATCTGCTTTTAAAGCTTTGTCGCCTGCAAAAAATGTTTTATGGTCATCGCCAAGATTTGACCCTGCCATTCTTTGATGTTTTACACAAGAAACACCTTTACGAATTTCCTGTCTCTGAACACCTTTTACATAAGCCAACATCCCTTCTTCTCCAAAATAACCTTCCGTTAAATCATTCATATGAAGTGCTGTTGTATGATAAGTTGGTAAGGTAATTAAGTGATGAAAAATGCCTGCATCTCTTGCCCCATCTATTTGGAACGTTCTAATTTTCTCATCAGCGCGATAACACAATTCCGAATCATCATATTGTGCATCCATTAAATTATTTCTGTCATAGTCTGTCATATTTTCACCTTCAAAAAGCATTTCTTCATACATCTGATTGCGGAAATTTAATGTCCAATTAAAAGATGGCGAGTTATTGTAAACCAATTTAGCATTTGGCACAACTTCTTTAATTCTGTTTACCATATTTGCGATTTGCTTAACATTGGGCGTTGGCGTTTCAATCCAAAGTAAATCGGCTCCATTTTGAAGACTCGTAACACAATCTAACACAACCCTGTCTATATTATTGCCATCTTTAAATTTATACAATCCATTTGGCAATCTTACAGGACGCACCAATTTACCATCTCTTTTAAGAAATACATCATCTTCTTCAGCATCATTTATGTCAATTTCTTCCGCTTCAATAAAGGCTAAATATTGAGAAGCTAAATCTCCCGGCTCATTACTGACAGGTAATTTCTGCGTTAAACTGGCACCTTCAGAATCTGTTCTTGCAACAATAATTCCGTCATCCACTCCCAATTCTAAAAACGCATACCTAATGGCATTCAGTTTGGCAATAAAATCTTCGTGAGGCACGGTTACTTTTCCATCTTGATGACCACATTGTTTAGCATCAGAAACTTGATTTTCAATTTGAATAGCACAAGCGCCGGCTTCAATCATTTTTTTTGTCAACAAATAAGTAGCTTCTTCATTCCCAAAACCTGCATCGATATCGGCAATAATCGGAACTATATGTGTTTCAAAATTATCGATTTGATCTTGCACATCTTCTCCTTTTTCAAGTCTTCTGAACAAATCATTTAATTCAATGGCATCTGCTTGTCGCAAGAAATCATAAATTTCTTTTATCAATGCCGGAACTGTCGTTTTTTCGTGCATCGATTGGTCTGGCAAAGGTCCAAATTCTGAGCGCAATGCAGCTACCATCCAGCCAGAAAGATATAAATACCTTTTACTTGTTGTTTTATGATGCTTTTTAACAGCAATCATATTTTGTTGCGCAACAAAACCATGCCAACAACCTAATGATTGTGTGTAGTTTGAAACATCTGCATCATATTCCGCCATATCTTTTCTCATAATGGCAGCTGTATATTTAGCGATATCTAAACCTGTTTTAAAACGATTTTGAGCAACCATTCTAGCTGCAATTTCAGGATTTATTGCATTCCAAGTATTTCCATACTTGGCTTTAAGATCTCTTACAGTTTGTATAGCAGAACTATAATTACTTTGTGATAAATTTTTCATAATTTTGGCTTGTATTTAATTTTTATAGTTATTTATATGAATCACCCTTTAATTTCGCGGTTTTTGGGTGATTTTTTTTATAGGTATTTATACGCTTTTAAAGTTAAAAATTCTTCAAATTTTTCCGAGACGACCAGCGAATCAAACAATTCGATCGCCAGTTTAAATTTTCCGTTTTCGAATTCATTTTCCCCAACCAACATTTTAATTTGATGGATTTCTGATTCCAATAATTCAATGTACAATTCAACCGTAAATTTTCTGCCATCATCCATTTCAGACATATTATGTAGCCATTGCCACAATTGCGTTCTTGAAATTTCGGCTGTTGCGGCATCTTCCATCAAATTATACAACGCTGCAGCACCATTTCCCGACAGCCAGGATTCCAGATATAAAATGCCGACATTGATGTTTTTACGAATTCCCGTTTCAGTAATGCTTCCTTTTGGCTGATTCAACAATTGAGATTCCGTAATTTTTAAATCATCTCTTTTTTTGTCGATTTGATTGGGCGCCGGCATAAATTGATTAAAAACTTCCAATGCTACCGGAACCAATCCCGGGTGTGCCACCCAAGTGCCGTCGTGTCCGTTTTTTGCTTCGCGTTCTTTATCAACTTTCACTTTTTCGTAAGCGATTCTGTTGGCCTCTTCATCATTTTTTACGGGAATTTGAGCTGCCATTCCGCCGATTGCGTGAACATTTCTTTTATGGCAACGCTGAATCACCAGCAATGAATAAGCTTCCATAAAAGGCGTTGCCATAGTGACCTGACTTCTGTCGGGCACCGTAAAGTTTTTATGATTTCTGAATTTTTTGATGTAGGAAAAAATATAATCCCAACGTCCGCAATTCAAGCCCGCAATATGGTCTTTTAATTCATAAATAATTTCATCAATTTGAAAACTTGCGGTAATCGTTTCAATTAAAACCGTGGCTTTTATGGTTGCTTGTTTTATTCCGAAGTATTCCTGCGAAAAAACAAAAACTTCATTCCACCAACGAGCTTCCAAATAATGTTCCAGTTTCGGCAAATAGAAGTACGGACCAGATTCATTTTCCATCAATTGATTTACATTGTGAAAAAAGTACAATCCGAAATCGACCAAAGAACCCGACATTGGCTCATCATTGATCAGCAAATGTTTCTCGTTTAAATGCAAACCTCTTGGTCTCACACAAAGCGTGGCAACGGTTTCGTTTAATTGATATTCCTTTCCGTTTTCATTTGAAAACGAAATGGTTTTATTTATGGCATCCTTTAAATTTTGTTGCCCTTCCATTAAATTGCTCCAGGTTGGGGAATTGCTGTCCTCAAAATCGGCCATAAAAACTTTTGCGCCCGAATTTAGTGCGTTGATAATCATTTTCCGGTCAACCGGACCCGTAATTTCAACCCTTCTGTCCAGCAAATCCTTTGGCAATGGCGCTGCAGTCCAGTCTCCTTCTCTAATGGCAACAGTTTCTTTTGGGAATTCAGGAAAATTTCCTTTGTCAAAATAATTTTGTTGCGCAATCCTTTTTTCCAACAATACCAATCTTTCGCTGTTGAATTTTTCATGCAATTGCACTAAAAAATCCATCGCTTCATTTGTTAAAATAGCTGAGTAAGAATTTTTAACATCCTCTGAAAAAGACACCGGGTGAACTGTTGATTCATTAAATTTTTTCATGATGGTTTATTTTTATGAGGACAAACTTAAAAAAAAGTTTTTTACAAAACAAGCGAACGTTCGCTAAATTTTAATAATGAACTAATTTTTATTATTTCGCTAAAAAACATACCTTTGTTTTATGAATATCGAAGAAGAATATATCCGTTTAATCTTTGGATTGAAATTGAAGCAAATAAGAACAGAAAAAAATCTGTCCTTATTTGGGCTTTCTAAATTGACAAACATCTCAAAATCGTACTTAAACGAAATTGAAAAAGGCAAGAAATATCCGAAAACGGATAAAATTGCGCTATTGTCGCAAGTGTTGGATGTGCCGTACGACAATATGGTTTCCTTAAAACTCGACAAAAACTTGGCACCGCTGGGTGAAATATTGAAATCCAAAATCTTAAAAGAAATTCCGTTGGATTTATTCGGTATTCAGGAAGCCGACTTGATCGACATTATTTCAAATGCGCCGGCCAAGGTAAATGCGTTTATAAGCACCTTAATTAAGATTGCACAAAATTACAATCTTTCGCGTGAAAGTTTCTTTTTGGCTGCCTTGCGATCCTATCAGGAAGCGCACAACAATTATTTTGAAGACATCGAACTCAGTGTTGAAAAATTTGCAAAAGCGTATCAGATTGATTTAGATAAAAAAATAAAATCGAGCGATCTGGAAGAGATTTTAGTGGAAGAGTTTGATTATAAAATAATCAATAACGGACTTGCTTCGTACACAAATTTAACAGAATTGAGATGCGTGTTCATTCCGAAAACAAACACCTTACTTTTAAGCGACACTATAGATGAATCTCAAAAGACCTTTATTTTCGCAAAGGAACTTGCCTACAATTTTCTTAATTTAAAAGAAAGGCTTTATACCTTTTCGTGGATTAAATTTGAAACTTTCGACCAGGTTTTAAATAATTTTATGGCATCGTATTTTGCCGGTGCGCTCATCATTCCAAAAAAAGCCATCGAAAATCAGCTGAAAACATTTTTTGAGCAAGAAAAATGGAATGCCGATCATTTCAATAAAATGATTGTGCAATTCACCGATTCTCCAGAAACCTATTACCAGCGTTTGACAAATATTTTGCCTAAACTGTTTCATTTCAAAAATTTATTCTTCTTGCGCTTCACCAATAAAAATGGCGAAAACAGGTACAAACTTTCAAAAGAACTTCATATTACCCAACAACAGCCACCAACCGCAAACGAAACACATGAACGTTATTGCAGAAGGTGGGTTTCCATTGATATTTTAAATAGGGTTGCTGAAAATGAAATTATTTCCGACATCCAAATCTCCAATTATCCGGACAATGAATTAAGGTATTTGGTCATTTCAAGCGCCACCAAAGATCCGTTTAAAGAGAATCACAATCGAAGCATCAGCATGGGTTTGCTGATTTCCCCGTTGTTAACAAGTAAAATTAATTTTATAAACGATGCCAACATTAAATCCAAAAAAGTTGGCGTTACCTGTGAACGGTGTCCTATAACCGATTGTGATGTTCGGATATGCGAACCAATTGAACTTCAAAAAATGGCCAAAAATGAAGAAATTGCCAAAACGGTTCAACAATTGCTGACGGATTACTCTTAAAATTGCATCGGCACTTCAATAAAAATCAATTCTGAAGCGCTTTTGGCTTTTATGTGAACATTTTTAACATCTGAAACTCCTATGGCGTCTCTTTTTCCTAAATTTTCATTTTCAATGTCGATTTCGCCTTCAATAACCATCGCGTACAATCCGTGGTTTGCTGATTTTATGGTGTAGCTGAATTCAGAATTTTCATCCAAATCAATTCTTGAAATGAGCGCATCCTGATGAATTTTCAACGAATTTTCGACATCGCCATCAATAGAAGAAACTAAAACTTGCAACTTGTTTTTTCTTTCTGAAGCGTCAAATTTTTGTTGGTCATACCTTGGTTCGACATCATTTTTATCAGGAAAAATCCAAATTTGAAACAATTCTATTTCTTCATTTGGCGAATTGTTCATTTCAGAATGTTGCAAACCGCTTCCGGCCGACATCACCTGAACTTCACCGGCTTCAATGGCAATCCATTTATTGCCCATAGAATCTTTATGTTTTAGAGCGCCTGATAAAGGAATGGTGATAATTTCCATATTGTCGTGCGGATGCGTTCCAAAACCCATTCCGCCCTGAATGGTATCATTGTTCAACACCCTTAAAGCTCCAAAATTTACTTTTTCCGGGTCATAATAATTTGCAAAACTAAAGGAATAGTTTGCGTCTAACCATCCGTAATTGGCTTTGCCTCTATTTGCTGCTTTGTGAATTATTTTTTTCATTTTATCTTTTATTTTTCCATTGTTGTCCAGTTAATATTCATTGCAATTAAATAATCTCAATCTAGATGGGACTTGATAAACAGGTCGCCCCGATGGGGCTTGCTTCCTCGGAAAATCTATTTTCTACAAACAGTTTGTCCCTCTGGGACTAAAATAGCTCCATAGGAGCGAAATGTTTGAAGGCTAATATAAATATTCAGTTATTAAAGCCCCATCGGGGCGACCTGTCTGTATTAAAAATTTAATCGGACAACAACGTTTATTTTTATCTGGTTATCGAATTTTATCAAGTATTTCATTCAATATTTTCGCTTCTTCTTCCGTAATTGAATTCATATGATTCTCAAACTCATCAATATTAATTTTATCCAATAATTTTAATCCTTTTTCTGAAATTTTTACATACACAACCCTCCTGTCGTTTTCGCAACGGGTTCTTTCCAACAAGCCTTTATCACGCAATTTATCCATAAGTCTCGTTGCGTTTGGCGACTTTTCAATCATTCTTTCCTTTACGGTATTCATTGTTACCGCATCATTTGCTCCTTTTAAAATTCTTAAAATATTGTACTGCTGATTGGTTATTTTAAATGGTTTCAAAAATTCATTGCCAACAGTATTAAGCCAATTTGCTGTAAATTTTATGTTTATCAGCGCTTTTACATGCTCATTGGGAAACTTAGAATTGATGTCTTTTGAAATATCTCCCATCACTACAAGGCTTTTTCGAATTTATCAACCAATCCATCCAGTTTTTTCTTCAATTCAGCATTCACGATTTCACCATCTTTAAAATTTTCATTAAATGATGGAAAAGGCATACTTTCAATAATATTTCCACCCATAAAAGGAAATTTGCCCAAAGCAATATCCAAAACAGTTTTTCCCCCACGAATACCCGTAGACGCACTTAACAACAGCATTGGCTTATTTCGCCAAACCTTGCCATTGATTCTCGACAGCCAGTCAAAAACATTTTTAAAAGCAGTGGAATAGGCGCCATTATGTTCGGCCAACGAGATTACAAATCCGTCCGCTTTTTCAATAATTTGGTTCAATGCCAGCAAATCCCTTGAAAATCCTTGCTCCTTTTCAACATCCACAGAAAATAACGGAATGTCAAAATCATTTAAATCCACTTTTGTCAATGTCGCATTTTTTAACAATCCGCCAGCATATTCTGCGAACATTTTATTGATTGAATTTTTACTTGAACTTCCGCCAATTGTTACAATGTTTTTTTTCATTTTTTGTTTCTTAAAATTAATTTAAGATGCAAAATTACAACAGTTATTCTGATTTAATGTTTTGGTGGCTTGTTGGCTCTTTTGATTTCTATAAATAGCATTGAATGTTTAACAAAAAAAATGTGTCACTATTATGTTATGCAATTATTTCATCAATTATGGTTTCTAAATCTTCGTCTATGTTTCCTTCGTAATCAATGTATGGAATTTCTAAATCATCAAGTACGTTTTTAAATCTTTTAAATCCGTTTTCAATTCTTAATTCAACCCAAGAAACTCCAAGCCCATTCAATTGAGCTTTGTTTGTGTCTGAAAGTTTATCTGCAACAAAAACTTTACTTTCCCTTGCAATTACAGCATCAGCCACTTCAGGATTTCCTTTGCCCATTAATTTAACTTCACATTTATAATTTGCACCATTGTTACTTAAATAGAAGTCAATTTCTCGTTCAAAATCGCCATAGCTTGCAGTTCCACCACCTTCAATTCTCATAGAAAAATTAGTTTCTGGAACTTTGTATAATTTACATAGTGTGAGCATTAATGGACCTTCGACATTTTTACCAATTGCACTATATGCACCACCAGTTATTGCAGCTCTTTTTACTGCTAAACTTGTAATAACAATTAAATACTGTCCTCTAAAATGAGAAGCTCTTCTTTTGAATTTCCAAATTCTTTAGGATTGTATTCTTTACCATTATAAAAACTTGTATCAGAAAATTCAGTTACATACCAAACCCAAATTTCCTTTCCATCACTATCAGTAACTTTCATTGGTTTTAAGAAAGCACCAATAGTAAAAATTGTTGGTTTTTCATCAAATGTTATTTTACTCATAATACTATTTTTTGTAAAAATTTTTCTTGGACTTTGGTAAATTTCTTAACGCTTTCAAAAAACTCATCTAATTCTTGATAGTTTTTAAAAACATAATCTTGTTTGATTTTATGAAATGGATTTTTCAAAAGTTCTTTTTTGAATTTTACTTTATTTTCTTCCTCAGCAATGATGTAAAGCTTAATTCTTAGTTTATGAACTTGATATAATCTTAAAAGCCCTTTAGTTATATCGGTTGAATGTTCTACTTCAAAGGCGTGAGTTGGATAACCTTCTTCATCAAACCAAATAACATCAATAAATCTAACTGTGTCAATACTAACGGCTGGAATACTGTCTTTAGGAACAACTTTTTCAGAGCATAAATCTCCGAGAGTTCCGTAAATACTTTGTTTTCCTCTATCAGGGGTATAGGTCCTATAATTTAAATAACTCCCAATTAGAATTAGTTTTGCTTGAATATCAGAATGGGTTAATGGTGCATCATCATTAACCTCAATATTTATAATTTTTGAAATTTCCTTTAATCTACTTAAATCCTTTTTGTGATTTGGAAAATACACCTCAGCAACTTTATTGCAATATAAATCTTGAATTTCTTCTACATAAAGTCCATCCTCTGTTGTTATGCAATGAAATTGAAAACCACCTGCTTTTGTTTTGGATAGTTTAGATTGATTTTTTACAAATACTGAAAGAGAACCCACATTTATTTCAAGTTTGGTTTTAAACTTTTTAACTACAACAAAAGCACCTTCTTTGTTATAGTTATCTAACTCCTTCATTCCATTTTCAGTTAATCCGTGCCAATCTTCCTTCCCTCCAAAAATTAGGAATGGCAAACCGTTTTCATCAGAATATAATTTTCTTGAAGGTTTTACTTGTGTTAATTTGGTTTTTTGAATTCTTTCCAATTCTTCAATTACCAATTTTCTGTCACTATCTGTAAATTTTTCTACCATAATTTATGCTGCTATTGCGGTTTGCGTTAGGGATTGAAGTGGAAATCCTTTTTGTGAGGAACGAACAAAAAGATTGCAACGAAAAGCCTGACCCGATAGGGGAACGCCCAAATCAACCTTATCAAAACAAGGGTCAATTTTCCAAACATTTGTTGTTTCATAGCCGTCAGCTACTTTGCTATCCAATACTGTATTCCAATCATATTGTTTTATATTCCAGTCCAAAAGTTTTTCTGTGTTTTTACGGTAAACCATTAAATATTCAGTAACACAATTGGGTTTGTAGCCTAATGGCTTTCTGTGTTGCATAAAACCACCGATACGATTTTTTACACTAGCTTCTGGTTTCACCCAAACTATGTCGTCAATAAATTCCCAACCCATTTCCATCAAATAAGGATGAATGTCAAAAGGAATTGGATAACGCTTACTGCTGTGTGAGCGGCTAATTCTTGGAATAATAATCGGCGAAGTATTTACAATTAAAAATCTTCCTTCTTTAGTTATACGATGAACTTCTCGAAAAACATCTGCAAGAAATTCTATGTAATATTTATAGCTTGGATAAATTGAATAATCTCTTGCGTTGTAATATGGTGGCGAAGTAAAAGTTAAATGAATACTTTCATCTTTTAGTAGTTTCATTGCTTCAATGTTGTCAGCATTAATAACAACATTTTTTAAATAATCATAACTCATAGTATGTGGCTGTGAATTTTTGTCTTTGATTTCTGCAAAAAACTCTTTGTAAATTACTGTTCTCACCATTTCGTTTTCGTGATTTACAAGAGTTTTTAATTGTTCATCAACTTCAGCTTCACCTTTGAATACAAGCAAACCACGAATTGCTTGACTAACAATTTTTGGGTCTTTGTCTGTAAGAATTTCAAACAGTATTTTCTTTCCTTTTTTGCTTCTCATTCTACCTATTGAAGAAACAGCTTCACGCCTTACTGTTGTATCTATGTCATTTAAAGCAGTTTCCTTAAGAGTAATTAGGTATTCTTCATTGTCAAGTTTACCAAAGGTTTTAACTGTCCAAAGGCGAACAGAAGCATTTTTATGATTTAATAACTCAGGAAGAAAACTACCGTCAAAATCTTTTGGAAGATGCCCTAGATTTTCTAGAATGAAAGGCAACGAACCGCTATCTTTATAATCTTTAATAAGGTGACCTATTGAGCCGTTTCCATTGCTTTTAAGGTCTTTGATGTATTCTTTAGTCAGCATTTTTTTTGGTTTTTAAATATGAAACTTTCTTTTCCGCAACTTTTAAAATATTTATGTCAGCTTCTTCAACTAAAATCTTATAAGCTATTTGGTCGCTGAGAAATTCGTTTTGCAATTCCTTCTCATCAACTTGGAAAAATGTCGCTATCTGCTTAATAAGTTGTTTAGTTGGTTGTCGCTCATTACGCTCAATTTTCGCAAGCAATGAAATGTCAATGCGGATTTGTTCAGCTACAGTTTTTAATGTCTGTCCAGCGTCTTCGCGCAATTTCCTTAAATGTTCACCAAAAGAAGAATATTTTTTTACGATTGCCATTTGGTCTAATTTTGTCCAAAAGTAAAAAGATATTTATTTATGGACAAATAAAGTCCAAAAAAGTTATTCACAAATTATTAGGGTCATACTTGAATTATATTGTATTGCATCTCTTACAATTCTAAGCAGTCATTGCTTTTATGCCTTTCGTTTTTTTGTTCCAATAAGGCTGTTGTTTTATCACTAAAGTGAAACCAAAATAGGTATTTATTATCAAGGTATTTAATTAAGGCGGTTTCACATACATTTTGTACTTTAGCGCATCTTGAAAAGATTAAACAACATGGACATCAACTTCAATAAAAACGAAGATTTCAATAAACTTCAACTCGCGGCACTGAAAAAAAAACTGGTAAATGTTTATAAAGGCGGCGGAGAAAAAAGAACCGAGAAACACAAAGACAACGGTAAGTTAACGGCAAGGGAACGCATTGAGTATCTTTTCGACGCCAAAAGCGATTCCATAGAAATTGGCGCTTTGGTTGGTGATGGAATGTATCCAGAACACGGTGGTTGTCCATCGGGCGGCGTTATCGTCAAAATTGGCTATATCAAAGGAAAACAATGCATTGTGGTGGCCAACGACGCTACCGTAAAAGCCGGAGCCTGGTTTCCAATCACGGGGAAAAAGAATTTACGGGCCCAGGAAATTTCGATGGAAAATAGATTGCCAATTATATATTTGGTGGACAGCGCAGGTGTTTATTTGCCTATGCAAGACGAAATTTTTCCAGATAAAGAACACTTCGGAAGAATTTTTAGAAACAATGCCGTGATGAGCAGTATGGGAATTACCCAAATTTCGGCAGTGATGGGAAGTTGCGTAGCCGGCGGCGCCTATTTGCCCATTATGAGCGATGAAACCATTATTGTGGATAAAACAGGAAGCATCTTTTTAGCCGGAAGTTATTTGGTGAAAGCTGCCATTGGCGAAAATATTGACAACGAAACTTTGGGTGGCGCAACAACACACAGCGAAATTAGCGGCGTAACCGATTATAAAGCGACCGATGACCACGATGCTTTGGATAAAATAAAAAATATTATTGATAAAATTGGCGATTATAACAAAGCTGGTTTTAACAGAATTAAATCGGTAAATCCGATTGAAAATCCAGAAGAAATCTTCGGCATTTTGCCCGCCACAAGAACCGATCAATATGATATGCTGGAAATCATCAAACGGTTGACCGACAATTCAGAAATTGAGGAATATAAAAAAGAATACGGGAAAACCATTATTTGCGGCTATGCACGCATTGACGGCTGGGCGGTTGGCATTGTTGCAAATCAGCGAAAAGTGGTTAAAAACGCCAATAAAGAAATGCAATTTGGCGGCGTCATCTATTCCGATTCTGCGGATAAAGCAACGAGATTTATCGCAAACTGCAATCAGAAAAAAATTCCGCTGGTGTTTTTACAAGATGTTACCGGATTTATGGTTGGCAGCAAAAGCGAACACGGCGGCATTATAAAAGACGGTGCCAAAATGGTAAATGCGGTGAGCAATTCTGTTGTTCCAAAATTTACAGTGGTGATAGGAAACTCTTATGGCGCTGGAAATTACGCCATGTGCGGCAAAGCTTATGATCCGCGACTAATTGTGGCTTGGCCTTCTGCCCGATTGGCAGTGATGGGCGGCGAGCAGGCTTCAAAAGTGTTGTTGCAAATTGAAACGGCTTCCCTAAAAAATAAAGGAGAAGAAATCACCAAAGAAAAAGAACAAAAAATACTGGAACACATTCAGCAAAAATATGATACGCAAACTTCGCCCTATTATGCAGCAGCGCATTTATGGACCGATGGTGTCATCAATCCGTTAGACACCAGAAAATGGATTGGCATGGGCATAGAAGCAGCAAATCACGCACCCATTGAAAAACAATTCAATTTAGGGGTAATTCAGGTTTAAAAAAATTGTAAATACCTTTTGTAATAATTACATTTGCAGCACATAAAAATATAGAAAACAGTATGGGAAGAGCCTTCGAATTCAGAAAAGGAAGAAAAATGAAACGCTGGTCGGCTATGGCAAAAACATTTACCAGAATTGGTAAAGATATTGTGATGGCGGTAAAAGAAGGCGGGCCAAATCCGGAAGCCAATTCACGTTTAAGAGCAGTTATCCAAAACGCCAAGGCAGCCAATATGCCGAAAGACAATGTTGAGCGCGCCATTAAAAAAGCAACCGATAAAGATACTGCCAATTATAAAGAAGTGCTGTTTGAAGGCTACGCGCCACACGGAATTGCAGTCGTTATTGAAACTGCAACCGACAATAATAACAGAACCGTTGCCAACGTAAGAGCGGCTTTTAACAAATGCAACGGAAACTTCGGAACTTCAGGTTCGGTTGTTTTTATGTTCGACCATACGTGCAATTTTCTGATAAAAGCGGAAGACCTTAAAATGGATTTGGAAGAATTTGAACTGGAGCTCATCGACTTTAATGTAGAAGAAGTTTTTGAAGATGAAGACGGAATTCTGATTTATGCGCCGTTTGAACAATTTGGAGCAATCCAAAAATATTTGGAAGAAAATAATATTGAAATTCTTTCGTCAGGTTTTGAAAGAATTCCAACAACCACCACCAAGCTTTCTGAAGAAGAGCAAGCCGATGTTGAAAAATTATTGGAGCGTTTGGAAGACGACGATGATGTTCAAAACGTGTATCACTCAATGGAAATGAATTGATGATGCAACTATTTGGCAAAAAATCTTCGGAATTAAAACAGGAAATACATCAAGAAATTGTTTGTCCGAACTGCCATTCAAAAAACACCACAAAAGTTACCGTCACAGGCGTTTACAAACACTTCTTTCACATTCCTTTTTTATCAGGCGGAAAATTGGGATCTTCCGTTTGCACAAATTGCAACCATACTTTTGAATTGCCAAAAATGCCCATGGACATCAAATTGGCTTATTATGAATTGAAAGAAACCGCTAAAACACCAATTTGGTTTTATTCAGGTTTGATAGGAATAAAAGTGCTGGTTTTGGTTAAAATTTTCAGTAAGTATTTTTAGAAGTCCGAAGACGGAAGTCAGGAGACCGAAGATGGAAGACGGAAGACGGAAGTCAGGAGTCAGAAGACGGAAGACGGAAGATGGAAGTCAGGAGACCGAAGACGGAAGACGGAAGTCAGGAGACCGAAGACGGAAGACGGAAGTCAGGAGACCGAAGACGGAAGACGGAAGACGGAAGTCAGGAGACCGAAGACCGAAGACGGAAGTCAGAAGACCGAAGACGGAAGATGGAAGTCCGAAGTTAGGAACTTTTTTCTAACAATATCAACGTTTTTGCCCTGTCAATTTTGTTGGTTTGTGTTTCTGTAAATTTTTCTAAAAAATAAATTTCCTTTGGAATTTCATAAGTTGAAAGAGATTTTAACTGCTGTATTTTATTTAACAAATCACCATTATTAATTCCTTCAACAATTAAAATCAGTTTTTCGCCAAGAATTTCATCTTTTTTTCCTGCCACAAAAAATCGATTTTCAATTATTTCAGCTAATTTTTCTTCAATCTGCTCGGGAATTAACTTTATGCCGCCAGAATTTATCACATTATCAATTCTTCCCAGCCATTTAAATTCTGTTGAAGAAATGAGTTCAACCAAATCGTTGGTTACCACTTTTTCTTCTGAAATTGTTGGCGCATCAATCACCAGACAGCCTCGTTGATCCAAAGAAATTTGAATGTTTGGAAGTATTGTATAATGAGTTTGCTTCGCTCCGCTCGCAATGACGTTCATTCTTTTAACGGCGATATGCGTAATGGTTTCCGTCATTCCATAAGTGGCAAAAATTTCGGGTTTTACTTCCTGAATTTTGCTTAACAATTCATTTGAAACCGTTCCGCCGCCAACAATCAGTTTTTTTATTTTATGGATATCAGGCAAGGAATTGTGCAATTGCATAGGAACCATTGCCGAAAAATCGTAGTTTTTATCGCTGTTTTTTAGCGGATTTGAAGTGGGTTCCAAAATATCCAAATGCCAACCCAAGGTTAGCGCTCTCACCAGCATCATTTTCCCAGCAATATAATTTGGCGACATACACAACAATGCTGTGGTATTTTCGGGTAAATTAAAATAGTCACCCGTAGCTTTGGCGCTGTTAATCATCTGTTTTTTTTGAAGCTGGATGATTTTTGGATTCCCGGTAGAACCTGAAGTTTTTACTTCAACAAAAGGTGTTGCATCAAACCAATTCCTTAAAAAATCGCACACTTCCACAGAAATTTCTTCGGAAAAATCAATCAGTTCTTCTTCCGAACTAAATGATTTTCCCTGCAATTTAAATGCACTATGAAATGTATTGTTTTTCAATTGTTTAATCGTTTATTTGTTTAAAAGTTTAATTGTGTGATTGTGAATCAAATAATGAATTTATTTTACTAATTTCATTATAATTCCCCCTTCGGGGGATAGGGGGCTATAAACTCCTCTTCCTTAAATGCTATCGGTTTAAACACGTGGCCAAACAATTTTTCTTTCCAGTTGGTCCATCCATATTTTTTGGAAAACAACAACAAAATTAATGGATACAAAATAAATACCGGCACAAACATTTCATAATCAATAGAAGGTTTAGAAATATCAACCAATAAAGCATCGGTTTGAAAAACAGTCCAGTTTGTGGTGACCAAAACCGCCGCAACAACATTGTTTGCCGCATGAAAACCCAAAGCCAATTCGGTGCCTTCATCCATTAAAGTAAAAATTCCCAGCACCAAACCAGTCCCAATATAATACACCATAATAAACCAGCCCAATTTTTCCACTTCCGGATTTAAACCGTGCAACAAACCAAATATTGCGGAAGTTAACATGAGCGCCACAAACGAATTTTTAAACCAGGTTCCAAATCCCTGCATTAAATATCCGCGAAACAACAATTCTTCCATACTGGTTTGGATGGGCAAAAACAAGAAAGATATCAGCAATAAGGTGAAAAACGGAATGGGTTTAAAATTCCATACATAATCCTCGGGCGCCATAAAATAGCCAATCGCCACCATAAATAATCCCACAATTCCCCAAACAATAAACGCGTAAAAAACACGTCCCCAATCTACTTTTTCCCTGCTGGTAATTAAAGTCACTATTTTTCTTTTATGAATAAATTTTATCCCTAAAAACAAGGATAACAATCCGAATAAAAAAGTAGCGATCACCAATAAAAGATACAAATTTGCATTAATGCCTAAATCGGAAAAATTTTTGCCGGCAGACAGCATAAAAGTTTCCATATCGCCAGCAGAAATAAAGGCAACTACCGATATCGGAATGATTCCCACAATTTGCCAACCAAAGAACAGTAACATTAAAGTGACTAGGTAAGCAGTCCACGCGTTATCACCCTTATAAGCTTGTTGTATAAATTTCATTTTTATAATTTAACGTTCCATTTAATTTTGTTGTTGTAATGCAAATGTTCTCCTTTTACCTGTAGCGGACTTTCGAAATTATTGGTAAACAAACTTCCTGTTCCCAATCCTTGCGGCATAGTGTTTTTTAAGGTGTATGTCCACTGAGCAATGACGTTTAAACCAACATTGCTTTCAAGCGCCGAGGTAATCCACCAGCCAATATTTTGTGTTGAAGCAAGTTGAATCCATTCTTCGCTTCCTTTAAATCCGCCCACCAAACTGGGTTTCAGAATAATATATTGCGGCTTTATTGTTTGTAGCATTTTCTGCTTTTCTGTTACATTAAAAACACCTATTAATTCTTCATCCAACGCAATTGGAATGGGTGTTTTTGCGCATAATTGGGCTATTTCATCAATTTGCCCCTGTTTTATGGGCTGTTCAATGGAATGAATTTTCAAATCGGACAATCTTTTTAATTTTTCCAATGCTTCTGACGGAAGAAATCCGCCGTTTGCATCAACTCTCAGTTCAATTTCTGCGGAAGAAAATTCATTTCTGATGCTTTTCAACAAAGAAATTTCCGTTTCAAAATCGATGGCGCCTATTTTCAATTTTATGGTAGAAAAACCCGCTTTTATTTTTTCAGAAATTTGCTGTTTCATAAACGCTTCACTTCCCATCCAAATTAAGCCGTTTATTTTTATGGCATCTTCAGATTTGGTAAATTTAGAAGGAAACAATGTAAAAGGATTTTCGCTTTTAATTGATAAAAATGCCTGTTCCAATCCGAATTGAATAGAAGGAAATTCAATAAGTTCGGCAAGTAATCCATCAATATTTTTATTGATATTTTCGCAAAGCCAAGCCAATTTTTCTTCATAATCGGGTCTGTCATCGGCACTTAATCCTTTAAAAACCGCACATTCGCCAAACCCAACTTTATCGCCATCAACCACTTTTAAAAAATAGGTTTCCTTGGTGCGTAAAACACCTCGCGAGGTGCCGCTTGCCTGTTTAAACTTTAAAAAATATTTTTGAAAAAATGCCTTCATTATTTTATTAAACGCGAAAGATACAAAATTTGAAAATTTATTTTATATTGGCATAAGAAATTAAAACTGTTTTATGGAACTGCCTCAAATACCAAATTTGATTTATTACGCCATTCCTTTTTTTATCGTAACAGTGATTATTGAAGGCATTGCAATTTTCAAAAAAAATCCTGAAGGCTACAACATTAAAGATACTTTTGCTTCTTTGACAATGGGTGTTGGCAATGTTTTGGTTAATTTGTTGAGCAAATTGATTGTGGTTTTTGTGATCACTTTTTTATACGAAAATTTTAGACTGGCCACCATTCCGTTTACTTGGTGGGCCTGGTTGTTGATTTTGTTTGCTGACGATTTTTGTTATTATTGGTTTCACAGAATCGGACACGAAAGTCGGTTTTTTTGGGCATCGCACATCATTCATCATTCCTCCCAAAAATACAATTTAAGCACCGCTTTACGTCAAACTTGGACCGGCGGATTTTTCAGTTTTATTTTTTATCTGGCCTTACCGCTTCTTGGTTTTCATCCCTTAATGATTTTTACGCAAATGTCCGTCAGTTTAATTTATCAATATTGGATTCATACCGAGTTAATCGACAAAATGCCCCGTTGGTTTGAAGCCGTTTTCAACACGCCTTCACATCATCGGGTGCATCACGGATCAAATCCATTGTATTTGGACAGAAATTACGCGGGAATTCTCATTATTTGGGACAGAATCTTTGGCACTTTTCAACCCGAATTAAAGGAAGAAAAAGTTGTTTACGGATTGCATTCAAACATCAACACTTACAATCCCGTAAAAATCGCATTTCACGAATGGATTGACGTTTTTAAAGATGCCTTTTCAGCAAAAACTTCTTTGGCAAACAAACTTGGTTATTTCATTAAACCGCCGGGCTGGAAACACGACGGCTCTGGATTGCTTTCTGAAGATCTAAGAAAAGAGTGGCTTCTGAACCAACAAAAAAGTGCTTCCATAAAACAAAATTAGCACTGTAATTTGTTTCTCTATAATTTTAGACTGGCGCCAATTTCAAGCATAATCAGCTCTTTTTTTGCTTTGGCAAACTTTTCAAATGCTTTTTTATGATTTATTTTTATTGGCTCGAAAGTGTCAAAATGAACGCCCAGCACTTTATTGCAGCCCAAAAACTTGGTTGCTATAATAGCTTCATCCAAACCCATCGTGAAATTATCTCCTATCGGCAAAATTGCCAAATCGAGCTCACCAATTACTTGGGGAATTAATTTCATATCGTACGTTAAAGCGGTATCACCGGAAATATAGATGCGATGATGGCTGGTTTCTATAACAAAACCACCCGGTTGTCCGCCATAACTTCCATCGGGAAAAGAACTGGAATGAACAGCATTTGTATAATGCACCGTTCCAAAATCGAATTTCCATTTTCCGCCGAGGTTCATTGGATGCCCTTTAATTCCTTTGCTTTGAAAATGAGAAACAATTTCAAAATTAGAAATCACAATGGCTTTGGTGCGTTTTGCGATGGCTTCAACATCTAAAATATGATCCTGATGTGCATGAGTAATTAAAATATAATCGGCCTGTAATTTATTGATGTCAATGTTTTTTGCCAATTCATTTCCAGAAATAAAAGGGTCAATTAAAAGTGTTTTGTCTTTTGTTTCGATACTTAAACTTGAGTGGCCTAGAAAGGTGATTTTCATGATGAGAAGTGTGTTAGATGATACCCTGCAATTTAATAAATTAAATCCATAAAAAAACCACGAAAAACGAATTTTCCGTGGTTCCAAACAAACAAATAAGTAAAGTTTATGATTTAAAACTTATACTTGAGATAGGCAGTAAAATTTCTGCCAGTTTCGTAAATACGCCCTGCTGATGTATTTGAATTTTGATAGGAATAATTTAAATGTTCATAATAAGCCTTGTCAAAAATATTTAATACTGCAAATCCGATTGAAAAATTGGTGAACGCCGTTATTCCGGCTCTTAAATCCATGGTGCCGAAACCTGGTGTTTCTTCTTCCATAAATGATGCAGAAACTCGGTCTTGTTTTGCCACCAATCTCGAATTTAACGCAACCCAAAATTTATTTTCTTCAAACTTAACACCCAAATTCGCCATTAAAGGCGGAATTTGCGACAAAGGCTCATCCAAATCTTCATTTTGGGCACGTGTATAGGAAAGTTCAGAAGTAAATGATAGTTTTTCTGTTGCGTGAACATTAAAATTAAACTCAAATCCGGCTTGTGAAGCTTTATCAATATTGACAAATTGTTTGGAAAAAACAGGCGGCGTAGTTGGCATAAACTTTCTTGGAATGTTTGGATTAACAACTCCATAAATATAATCTTCCAAAAAGGAATGGAATACCGAAGCGCCAACTTCAAAAGATTCAAATTTCTTTGAAACCGACAGCTCAACTTGATAATTTATTTCGGGTTTTAGATTTGGGTTACCAACATATTCATAAGGATCTACGCCAACATTAAAATGATTGATAAAACGTTCGGTCATTGACGCCGTTCTAATTCCTCTCCCAACGGCAAATTGCGTTTGAAATCCGTTTTTTTGATATTTTACGGAAGCATTTCCGCCGATATTCACTTCCGTTTCGTCCTTAATTTCTCCGCCATACAACGCTTCAAAATCGGGTGCGGGATCATTGAGCTTCGCCGAAATAAAATCGGCCCTAACGCCAGCGGCGATGGTGGTGTAATCATTAATTTTAATTTTTTCTTCCGCAAAAACACCAATATCATTTAAATCGGCATCCTGCCAAACTTTATCCGTAAAAGTCATTGGTATTGGCAACACATTGCCGTTAACCATTTTTACAATGCGTGTTCTGTCCCCTTTTCGGTTCAGCAAATTGGCATCAACGCCGGCAAACAATTTTGAATTGTTGGAAGTATTAAAAACCATTTCTGCTTTACCGCCATAAGAAAAAGATTCAACAGGCGATTTTGAATCGGTTGCCATAAAGGTTGGGCGATTTTCATTGGTCATTAAATGATCAACATACGAGTAAAACGCTTTAAAAGAAAAACTGCTTATTTTTTCTGAAATATTGTCAAATTTATAATCTATTCCAGCCAAAAAACTGTCGTCAAAAGGAGAATCCATTGGCAAACCGGCATGGTCAATATCCCTTGCAAAAGATTGTCTCCAAGTGAATTGCAATCGTTGATTATCGGTTGGATTTACGCCAACTTTAACCGAATAATCTGTTGTTCTGAAGGATGATTGCACCTCATCGCCATTTCCGTCGGTATAATCTCCAAAATCACGGTAAGAACCGTTTAACTGCACATCAAATTTCTTGGCTACATACGCCAATGAAGCGCCTGTTACCATATTTTGGCCGTTGGTTTCATAACCGCCTTCAACGCTTCCGTGGAAACCGAGTTCATTTTTTGATGGATTTTTGGAAACCAGATTGATAATTCCGCCAAAATTTTGTCCGAACCGAACTGTAAAAGGACCTTTTACAATTTCAATTTTTTCAATTTCCTCCGGAATTACGTGTGTTGTGATTGGATCCATGCGGCTCGGACAAGCATTGTGGATTTTCATGCCGCCATCATATTGGACATTTAACTGCTCATATTTAAAAGAACGGAATACCGGTTCCGAGGCATAAGCACCGCGTTTTACAATAGCAAATCCCTGAATGTCTTTAAATAAATGTCCTACACTTCGTGGCTGGCTGACTCTTTTTTCGATATCATTGATGATAACAGATTGAGAAATATCTCGCAACGGATTTGCGTCCACAATAATTTCACTTAAATCTATTTGAGCCGATTGCATTTTAACCAACATTTCGTTTTGCAATACAACAGAAATGGTTTTAAAACTTATGTGTGAAATTTCAGCTTTATCGCCGTTTTCCGCCTGAATAGAGAATTCGCCATTTGCATTGGAAACGGCCACTAATTTATTTTTTAGCATTTTAATGGTTGCATATTCTATGGAATTATTCGTTTCTTCCGACACGATTTTTCCGCTTATTACAACAGATTGCGAATAAACTGTTGCAACGCCAAACATGACCAGTATGATTGGTATGATAATATTTTTCATTTGATGATTTCGTTTTAATATTTGTTTTTTTCAACCCAATGATTTATCCGAACCCATATTTATGATGTGTTGGAAATTTGCCTAAAAACAACCATTCACCAAAAAATGATAAATGATGAGAATTTAAGCTTTCAATAATTTGCTGTTTGCTTGATATTAAATAGCTTAAATATTCGGAAATCTGTTAGAACCATTATTGGCCAAAACTCCAGAATGTTATAAATACAGAAAATTAAGCGCTGACTGAAGCACTATAATTTCAAGAAATAAAATAACTAAAAAAATTAGGAAACGAATTGCGGTGGTTTTAATAAAGACTGATAGAAATCTTGTGAAGTGTATTTATTAACAAAAAAACTATGGGTATAAACTTCTTCGAAATTTTTCAGGGAATAAGAAAATTGATCCAAAGGTGAAACAGGATATTTTTCAAAATCAATTTGAGGAACGGTAGATTTATGGTCGTGATTGTCGTGATTTGCTTTTTTAATTTGCTTCTCTAAATAACACTTACCATTGCATTCTAAAGAAGGTTTGTCTCTGTTTTCGCAAAGTACCGTGGCAATATAATCATAATTGGCATAATACTCAATAATTGGAACCAGCGGACGAACCATGGCCAATAAATAAAGCAAATAAAAAAATACGCCGAAAAATTGATTTTTCATTTATAAATAATAAACAGGACAAATATATCTTTTATTTTTGAATTTCAAGGTGACAAAAGTCACTTTATGAAGCTAAAAATGAACCTAAACCAAATAAAAGTGCGAACAAAAAAGTACTTATTGCCAATTTTTTTAATTCGGGATCCAAAAGTATCGGTCTTTTATTACGAACTACCACCAAAAAATGTTTTCCAATTGGAATATAAGCAAGTAAAAACAACATTTGATGCCAGGATTTGAAGAAAATAAATGAATATGCAGCGGCAAACAAAAAAGAAGCAATCAATAAATAATAATGGTAATATTTTGCATACGCCACGCCTATTTTTACCACGATGGTATTTTTGCCCGATTTTGCATCGGACACACTATCGCGCATATTGTTTAAGTTTAACACGCCAATGCTCAAAAAACCAATGGAAAAGGCCGGTAAAAAAATAGTGAAATCCAATTGTTTTGTGAACAAATAATAACTGCCGCAAACACTTAGCAATCCGAAAAAGAGAAATACGAAGAAATCTCCAAACCCGCTATAGCCATAGGCTTTTTTTCCCATTGTATATTTTACAGCGGCTGTAATACTAGCAATTCCCAACACAAAAAACACCAATAAATTTACAAAATCGTCTTTGCCAAAAGCAATATAAATAAGTAAAATAGCGATAACCAGCGTAATAGCACTTGTGATTTTTATGGTTCTCAGCAATTGTTCAGGTGAAATTTCACCGCTCTGAATGGCGCGTTTTGGACCAATTCTATCTAAATTATCGGTTCCTTTTACGCCATCGCCATAATCGTTGGCAAAGTTGGAAATGATTTGAAAACCAACAGTTGTCAGCAAAGCCAGCGCACAAATTAACCAATTGAAATAACCATGAGAAGCAGCCAAAAAACTGCCTACAATAATCCCTGAAACGGACAATGGCAGCGTTCTCAAGCGAGCAGCTTTTACATAGACTTTAAACATGGTGCAATTTTTTCAATAGCTATCATCAGAAAATTTATAAATCTTCGGCGTTGGCAATTAATTCGGCAATGTCCATCACCTCAACGCTATGTTCTTGGTCTTTTGCTTTTATTCCGTCTGTAATCATCGTATTGCAAAACGGGCAACCTGTGGCAATAATATTTGGTTTTGTCTCTAAGGCTTCTTCTGTGCGTTCAACATTGATCTCTTTATTTCCTTTTTCGGCATCCTTAAACATTTGCGCTCCGCCGGCACCGCAACAAAGTCCGTTGGTTTTACAATGTTTCATTTCAACTATTTCCGCTTGTAATTTCTCAATCAACAAACGTGGCGCTTCATAAATATCGTTTGCCCTGCCTAAATAACAAGGATCGTGAAAAGTAATGCGTTTACCTTTGAATTTCCCTCCTTCAATAGTGATTTTTCCTTCATCCAACAAAGATTTTAAAAATTCGGTATGATGCAATACTTCATATTTCCCTCCAAGTTCGGGATATTCATTTTTTAAGGTATTGAAACAATGCGGACAAGCAGTCACTATTTTTTTAACTTCATAAGCGTTCAAAACCTCGATATTGGTCATTGCCTGCATTTGAAACAAAAATTCATTCCCCGCTCTTTTGGCAGGATCGCCGGTACAGCCTTCTTCGGTACCCAAAACAGCAAATTGCACATTCGCTTTGTTTAAAATTTTAACAAAAGCTTTGGTGATTTTTTTTGCTCTGTCGTCAAAACTTCCGGCACATCCAACCCAAAATAAAACATCAGGTTGAATACCTTGCGCGGTCATTTCAGCCATTGTAGGTACATTCATAAGTCTGTTATTTTTAAATATTTATGATACTATTCGTGTTGACCATCATCAAACACTTGAATAGTCACTTCTTTATTGATTAAATCGGTAAATTTACCGCGGTAACGTGTTGCTTTCACCAAATGATTGTCTATCCAATGATAATTGCCGCCTCTTGGTTTTCCCATAACCATTCCGTGATATTTGAATCCGTGTTTTTTAAGCCACGTTTCGGTAATTTCACGATGTGCTTCCGTTCTTGAAGTAAAGAAGTAAATAATATGTCCTTCGTCATACCATTTATTCAATGTTTTAATCGCGTCTGGATAGGCTTGTGCCGTTACCATTCGTTCAGGTTCTTCGTTAGGAATATCTTCTCCAACAGTACCATCGATATCAATCAAATAATTTTTAACGCCCTTTGGCAATACCGGA
>JAUYUA010000084.1 GCA_030694935.1 Lutibacter sp.
ATCAATGCCACAGCCTCGTTCAATAACTTGTTCAAATACTACTTCATTTTTTGTGTCCATTTTATTTAAGTTTAATTATCCAACAAAGATAATCATTCCCCTGTGTGTCTAAAATGTAGTCATGGATGTTTCATCTGTTTAAATTTAATTTTTTAGCGGTACAGCTGCTGCCTGCCTGCCGGACAGGCAGACCTGCTTGCCGCAGGCAAGTTCGCTATTTATCTTTCCTTTTCGTGTCAAAATTTGTTATGCTCGTTTCATTGTGTTTCAATTTAGCACGTAAAAATAAAGGATTTAAATGATTTAAAAAATTATAACCCTAAAAATGGCTTCACATATTTGCAACCCTAATAATATGATCTAAAATACA
This sequence comes from Lutibacter sp., assembly GCA_030694935.1. Lineage (GTDB taxonomy): Bacteria > Bacteroidota > Bacteroidia > Flavobacteriales > Flavobacteriaceae > Lutibacter. Next base: position 371 of record JAUYUA010000084.1, read on the forward strand.
ATGATTTGGCTAATTAATATTTACAACAGCATTTACCTGTACGATAATATAAGCCTGGTAAAACAATATAAAAAATCTTTTTGGTTAAGTCATAGAATACACAAAAATGCAGCAGCAACTGGAACTAGATAATTTTTCAAAACAAACAAGTCCCATTTGGATTGAGATTTATTAAATGTAATGCGTTTTTATCTGATACATTGGCCTATTTTTTAAAATCTCAATATGGAATTCCATTTGTGTATTCTATGATAAAAACCAAGTAAAAAATTATAAAAAATCCATTCAAACAAAATTAGCATTTAACCGCAAAGCCCGCGAAAAAAATTCGCAAAGTCCGCAAAAAAAATTCGACAATATTTAATTCTAAAATCGTAAATCCGTCACCCTGAGCGGTGGTTGCTGAGCGAAGTCGAAGTAAGCCGAAGGGCGTAATTCCATTTGTGTTAGGGATTGAAGTGAAAATCCTTTTTTGATTCGCCATTTGGCGAATTAAAAAAGATTGAAGTGAAAGCCCGACCGCATTTTAGGCGGTTTTTCCCGACAAAAATGCGGTAACACCCAAATTTTTACCTAATTTTAAATAAAAGTGTAACACTTTAAAAATAACATAGTCTTTTTAATAGAAATCAATTTTGAACGTGGCGAATCAAGATATTAACCAGCTTATAGAAGGATGTAAAAAGGGCGATGCCAAAGCCCAATTTGCAATGTATAAACTATACTATAAAGCGATGTATAATACGGCTTTCAGAATTTTAAATGATTCTTTTGAAGCGGAAGATGTGATGCAGGAATCGTTTTTATCGGCTTTCACAAAATTGGATTCGTTTAGTGAACAGGTAACTTTTGGCGCCTGGCTGAAAAAAATAGTGATCAACAACAGCATTACCGCATTAAGAAAGAATCATAAATTTGAAACGGTTCCGCTTGAAAAAGTTGCCATTTCGGCCGTTGAGGAAGATGTTACCGATTACCCCGAAGTGAATGTTGGCGAGATTTTAAATAAACTGGCCACGCTAAAATGCAACTATAAAGTGGCCTTGACCTTAAATTTAATTGAAGGGTACGATTGTGAAGAAATTGCCCAAATTATGGACATTAGTTATGAAAATACACGAACGACCATTTCAAGGGCGAAAAATAAATTAAGACAACTTTTATCTGAGAGTTATGCAAGATAATCTGGAAAAAATATTTAAAGAATTGGAAAATCAGTTTGATGTGGAAGAGCCAAAAATGGACCATTTCAACCGATTTGAAGCAAAATTGAACAAAGGCAGAAAGCCTAATATTCTTTTGAAGCTGTGGCCTTTTATTGCTATTGCGGCATCTGTTATTTTAATTTTTGGCATTTGGCTTGGCGCCTCATTTTCAAAACAGGGCATGGAATTGGCGAAAGTCTCTACGGAAATGGGCGAAACCCAAAATTACTTTGTTGCCACCATTGAAAAGGAACTTGCCAGCATTGAAAAAGAACGAAATCCTGATACTGAAAAAATAATTAATGACGGATTACAACAATTAAACAAACTGGAAAAACATTATGAGACCCTCACTTTTGAGCTCAAAGAAAGTACGGAAGACAAAAGAATTATATACGCAATGATCTCAAATTTTCAACAGCGCATTGAAATTTTACAAAGCTTATTGATTCAAATAGAAGATGTTAAACAATTAAAAATACAAAATAATGAAAAATTCAGCTAAACTATTGCTTCTTTTTTTACTGATTCCGTTGGCTATTTTTGCTTCAGAAAAAAAAGGAAAATACACCAAAAATAAAACGATTTCCAAAGAGTTTAAAGTAAACAAAGACGCCACTTTAAACGTATCAAACAAATACGGAAATATTGATATTGTCACTTGGAAAGAAAACTACATAGAAGTCATTGTTAAAATTACGACCAACGGCGATGATGAAGACAAAGTTAAAAAGCGTTTGGAGGAAATTACGGTTGAATTCAATGCAAATTCCTCCAATGTTTCGGCAAAAACAATGATTGATAAAGCTGCAACAACTTGGAATTTTTGGGGAAACAGAAATAATGTAAACATGGAAATCAACTACCAAATTAAAATGCCCATTACCAATAATGTGAATTTAAGCAATGATTACGGCGGAATTAACCTGAACAAACTGGAAGGAAAAGCAACCATTAATTGTGATTACGGCAAATTAAATATTGGTGAATTGTTAAATGCCTCAAACAGCATAAATATCGATTACACCAACAATTCCACTATTTCTTATATGAAAAACGGTACCGTAAACGCCGATTATTCCACATTAAGAATTGAAAAAGCAGGGAATATTGAGTTAAATGCCGACTATTCCCAAATCTCTTTCGGAAAAGTTGAACGCTTAAATTATTCCTGCGATTACGGCAGCCTAAAAATTGGGAATGCCGAAAATATGGTTGGAACAAGCGATTATATGAATTTAACCGTTGATAAATTGCTTGAATCCGGCACATTTAATTTGGATTATGGTTCTTTAAAAGTTCAAGAATTGGGCCCAGGTTTAAAAAAATTAAGCATTCAATCGTCCTATACCCACGTAAAACTTGGTTTGCATCCAAATGCATCATTTGACATTACGGCAGCCTTAAGTTATACCGGATTTAAACGCGGAGCTGGTTTTACATTCAACAAAGAAATTGAAAAACCCACTTCAAAATATTACGAGGGTTATTACAATTCGCCAAATTCAGGCAAGCAAATTTCAATAAAATCGAGTTACGGAAGCATTTCTTTTAACAACAACTAAAAACAAAACGATGAAAACACTGATCAGTATTTTAACATTATTAATTGTTAGTTCAACACTTAACGCGCAGGTATTTATAAAAAATATTAAAGGCAATGCTAAGATAAAAACGGAAAACAGAAGTGTTTCTGATTACGATAAAATAAGTGTTGCCGGTTCATTTGACGTAAAATTGGTTAAAGGAAAAGAAGGCGCAATTTCCATTATCACCGATGAAAATTTAATGGAATACATTGAAACAGAAGTTGAAAATGGCCATTTAAAAATTCAGCCAAAAAAAGGTTATCAATTAAAAGCAACCAAAACAATTTTAATTACGGTTCCTTTTGAGATGATAGATGCCATATCGCTGGCTGGATCAGGGAATGTAAGTTCAACTGATGTGTTAAACGCTTCGGATTTAAATTTAAATCTGGCAGGATCCGGCGGAATGGATTTACCGGTTTCCATCAAAAATTTAAAAGCAAATATTGCAGGATCAGGCAATATAAAATTATCAGGAAATTCTGAAGCGCTTAAATGCGAAATAGCGGGTTCAGGAAACTTGGAAGGCGCTGCATTGAAAGCAACCGTTTCCCATATAAATATTGCCGGATCGGGCAATGTGAATATTCACGCGGTTTCTGAAATTCACGCGAAAATTGTTGGATCAGGCGATGTTATTTATACTGGAAGTCCGGCTATAGAAAAATTAAAATCTGTGGGATCTGGAACGATTAAAAAGAAAAGTTAACACCTAAAAAACAATAAAAAACGTCGCAATAGCGACGTTTTTTATTAAATTATTCTATCTCTATCTGATATTTCCCCAACAAACCAACAATGCCCTGCAAAGAAAACCTAGCCTTTTTTATGCGATTTATTTCCGGGTCGATGCTGTAATTATAGGACGTTCTAAAATCGGCTTTCTCTAAAATAGTGGCATTAAAAATGGATCCGATTAAATCACAATTGTTAAATGATGCATTGGATAAATCGGTTTCGGTAAAATCAACTTCCTGAAGTTTGCATTTGTTGAATTTCGTGTTTTTGAGTTTCAGTTTATAAAAGGAAATGATGTTTAAATGACATTCCTCAAAGCGAAGCGCCAATAAAAAAGTATTGCAATGGTTAAATTGAAGTCCCAATAATTTGCAATTTTTGAAAACCACGGATCTAAAAGACGTGTTTTTAAAATCGCTATTGCTGAAATTGCAATCTATAAATTCGCATTCCATAAAAGTACAATTAGAAATGTCGGCGTTTAAAAACAAACAATTTGCAAAAGTACAATGGTCATATTCTCCTTTTGCCAATTTAACTGTTGAATAATCGACTTTTTCGAAAACTTCATTTTCAACAAATACGCTCATCGAATTATTGAACTTTAACCTTATTTATTTTCAGATTTTGTTTTTCGAAACATAAAATACAAACCAATCAAAATAAGCGGAATGCTTAATACCTGTCCGGTATTGAGTCCGAACATCCAATTTTCACCGCCTTCAACCTGTTTTTCCTTGAAAAATTCAACAAAAAACCGAACCGACCAAAGCAATGCAAAAAACAATCCGAAAAGGTAGCCTGATTTCTTCATTTTATCGGTTTTCCAATACACAAACCAAAGCAGGATAAATACCAAAAGATACCCAAATGCTTCATACAATTGTGACGGATGGCGTGGAAAATCTTCCCCTAATTGTCTAAAAATAAAACCGTAATCCGAATTTGTTGGTTTTCCGATAATTTCAGAATTCATCAAATTTCCCAAACGTATAAAAACGCCGGCAATGGCAACAGGGATGGTAATTCTGTCCAAAATAAACAGGATTGGTTTTTTCAACACATTTTTACTGTAAAAGTACATCGCGGTAATAATCCCGATGGCCGCGCCGTGACTGGCCAAACCGGCATAGCCCGTAAATTCAAATTTTGGCGAGAAACGGAAAGGAAGCAAGACTTCCAAAGGTTTTTTAAAGAAAAATTCAGGTTCATAGAACAAAAAATGTCCAATTCTTGCGCCCAGAAGTGTTGCAACAATGGTGTAAATAAACAATGAATCCAATTTTTCAATAGGAATTTTGTCATTGATAAATATCTTTTTCATCAAAAATAACCCTAACATAAAGGCAATTACAAACATTAAACTGTAGTACCTGACAGCAAATGAGCCAATTTTAAAAATTTCAGGTGAAGGATTCCAATCAATTTGTAGCAGTATCATAGTTGTTTAGTTTTTTATGCGTTTCCCTTCGACTCCGCTCAGGGTGACAATTTGTTTACTTATTTCCTATCCCCAACCCTTTCCCAAGGAAAGGGAGTTTGATTGGAATTGAATAAAATATTTTTAACTTTTATCGGCTATTGGTGGCTGCCGTTTATCCGACCGCCAAATTTTATTTTTTATTTAATTCTCTGTCCAAAAGTCAATAAGTTGTTGTTCGGGTCAAGTAATGCAAACTCTCTTTGTCCCCAAGGTTTTGTTTCTATATGTCCGTTCGGGTGAATTGAAATTTTGTTGTCCAAAAGTGTTTGGTAAAGTTTATCAATATCGTTAGTCCTGATATAAACTTGTCCATAGTTTTCTTTTGGGTCAAGGTCTTTGAACTCAAAAAAGTGAATTTGAATATTGTCTTTATGAACCATTAAGTAACCATCAAGGTCAATGTCACCAAAAAGTTGAAACCCTAATTTGTTCACATAATAGTCTTTCGTAACCGCTTTGTCTCGCATTGGTAACTTAGGATTTATTTCTGTAAGCATATTTTATTGTGTTTAGTTTGTAAATAAAATTTCTTGTTGCTAATTGTTCGTTGTCAGCGTTTCATAAGGTTATCACTAACTTTTAAATTTTAACTTTTAACTTTTAAATTCCCCCTTCGGGCCTGCCTGCCGACGAGGCAGGGGTTAGGGGGCTTTACGGAACCGGATCGTGTCCATGACCGCCCCAAGGATTACAACTGGCAATTCTTTTCAAAGATAACCATCCACCTTTAAAAATTCCATGCTTTTTTAAAGCCTCCACGGTGTATTGCGAACAGGTTGGCGAATACCGGCAACTCGAAGGCAAATAGGGTGAAATTGCTGCCTGGTAAAACCGCACCAGCCAAATAAATGGAATCGCCAATATTTTAGTGATTGTTTTCAATTTAATTTACAGAGAATGTGGTTCCTTCTTTTCCGTCTTTAAGCTGAATTCCCAACACGGCAAGTTCATCGCGAATTTTGTCGGAAAGTGCCCAATCCCTGTTGTCACGCGCTTCTTTACGCATTTTAATCAGCATTTCAACAACGCCATTTAATTTATCGCAGGCATTTTCTTCCGAATTGTTTTGCAAACCCAAAACATCATAAACAAAAATGTTCATCGTGTTTTTAAGTTCTTCAAAATCAGCTGAAGAAATGGTCTCCTTTTTTTCAAGCAATAAATTCACGTATTTTACGGCTTCAAATAAATTGGCAATCAACACCGGACTGTTAAAGTCATCATTCATCGCATCGTAACAACGTTGTTTCCATTCACTAACATTGATGGAGGATACTTTACCAACTTCAATGTTTTTAAGGTTATTTAAGGCTTCCATCAGTTTCATATAACCTTTTTCAGCAGCTTCCAACGCATCATTGGAGAAATCCAACACGCTGCGATAATGCGCCTGCATCATAAAAAATCGTGTGGCACTTGGCGAAAAAGCCTTGCTTAAAATCTTGTTTTCCCCAGTAAAAATTTCATTGGGCAAAATATAATTCCCTGTTGATTTTGCCATTTTTTGTCCGTTCAAAATCAGCATATTCGCGTGCATCCAATAATTCACCGGATTCACCTTGTTTTTCACTTTAGATTGCGCAATTTCACATTCGTGATGCGGAAATTTCAAGTCCATTCCACCGCCATGAATGTCGAATGTTTCGCCCAAATATTTTGTGCTCATTGCGGTACATTCCAAATGCCAGCCGGGAAAACCTTCTCCCCAAGGCGAAGGCCAGCGCATAATATGTTTTTCTTCCGCTCTTTTCCAAAGCGCAAAATCCTGCGGATTTTTCTTTTCCGATTGTCCGTCCAGCTCACGTGTATTGTGAACGGAATCTTCTATGTTTCTGCCTGAAAGAATGCCGTAATGTTCTGTTTCATTGTATTTTAACACATCAAAATACACAGATCCATTAACTTCATAGGCCATTCCTTTGGCTAAAATATCTTTAATAATTTCAATTTGCTCAACGATATGTCCGGTTGCGGTTGGCTCAATGCTCGGCGGCAAATTGTTTATTTTTTGCAGTGTTTCATGAAAATCGACCGTATAGCGCTGCACCACTTCCATCGGCTCAATTTTTTCTATGCGCGCTTTTTTGGCAATTCGGTCTTCGCCTTCATCGGCATCATTTTCCAAATGCCCGGCATCGGTAATATTGCGCACGTAACGCACTTTAAAACCCAACTGTTTTAAATAACGGAAAACCAAATCAAACGACATAAAAGTCCGCACATTTCCCAAATGCACATTGCTGTAAACTGTTGGTCCGCACACGTACATTCCAACATTTCCTTCAACAATGGGTTTGAAAATTTCCTTAGATTTACTTAAAGAATTGTATATTTTTAGCTGATTTGTTTTGTATAATTCCATTAAAACTCCCTTAATTTAAAAGCGTAAATATACTAAAAATCCCGAACCCAAATTGAATGGATGATGAATAATGGCTAAATTCTAATTTGCACCGCAAAATAAAATATTCACTATTTTGGCATTACCGCAAGGGTCAGGCTTTCCGCTCCAATCTTTTTAGCGATAAAAAATCGCTTAAAAGGATTTTCGCTGCAATCCTTAATGCAAAAGGCGACACTCCTCATAATTTTGCCGAACAATTAAGTAAAACATTATTTGCCACACCATCATTTTATCAAGATAAATAATTTAAATTTACCGCGAATAATCGTTACAATTTATTAAGATTCCAACTAAGCAGAAAACCTTGATGTACAATTTGTCCGCCGTAAAAAATAATGTTTGCATTGTTATTCCCTGCTATAATGAAGAAAAGGGCTTGGCGATTAAGGAATACAGCCATTTTATGGAGAAAAATCCGGCTGTATTAATCTGTTTTGTCAATGACGGTTCCTCAGACAATACGCTTTCAATCCTAAAAGGTTTAAAAACGCAATTTCCAAAACAGGTTGTTGTGCATTCCTACATTAAAAATATGGGGAAAGCTGAAGCCATCAGAAGTGGTTTTCACTATTGCAATTATCATCATCATTTCGATTATGTTGCCTACTTGGATGCCGATTTGGCGACTTCGCCGGAAGAATGTTTGGCGATGACCAGCTTCTTAAATGACAAAACAACTTTTGTTTTTGGCTCTAGAATACAAAGAATCGGCGCTGTGATTGAGAGAAACGCCTACCGATTTTTTATCGGCAGAATCATCGCCACCGTTATTTCATCTATTTTAAAGTTGAATGTTTACGACACGCAGTGCGGCTGTAAAATTTTCTCCAAAGAATTGGCTGAAGTTGTTTTTAAGGATGCTTTTGTATCCAAATGGCTGTTTGATGTGGAGATTTTTGACAGAATCATCAAGTTTTACGGACGAGACAAAGTCTTGGAAAAAATGCTTGAAGTGCCATTGTTAAGATGGGTAGACAGAGGAGATTCTAAAGTAAAAGCAAGCTATTTTGTAAAATTATGGATTGATTTATTCAGAATCCATAAAATTGTCAATTCAAAAAAATAATTCTGACCACTATAAAACGCTTCTAAAAATGGACTTAAAAAAGGATAAAAACACCTCGTTTTATTTGTTAATTTCTGTGATTGTAATCGCATTATTCCGGCTGATTCTTACCGCTGCAATTCCATTGCTGGACAAAACAGAATCACGTTATGGCGAAATTGCCAGAATAATGTACGAAACCAAAAACTGGGTGGTGCTGCAAATTGATTACGGAATTCCGTTTTGGGCAAAACCGCCATTGTCAACCTGGCTTTCTGCTTTAAGTTTTGAAACTTTTGGGGTGAGTGAATTTGCTGTACGGTTTCCTTCCTTTTTATTGGCAATTATATTACTGGTTGTTCTTGGGAAACTAGCAAAAAAAGAAGGCGTTTCCTTTTATTTGCCTGCTTTTATTTTGTTGACTATGCCCGAATTTCTGATTCACACCGGCGTTGTTTCCACCGATAGCGCCTTGGCTTTTAGCATTGCGCTGATTATGATTTCCTTTTGGAAAGCGATGCAGCATGAAAAATATTCTTTATGGAATTATCTGTTTTTTATTGGACTCGGATTGGGTTTTTTGGCAAAAGGGCCCATTATATTGGTGTTAACGGTTCCTCCTATTTTTCTTTGGATATTGCTACAAAAAGTACCGCTTAAAACCATTTATTTGAAATTGCCTTGGTTTACAGGAATTTTAGTTACCGCAGTTATTTCAATTCCCTGGTATATTTTGGCAGAAAACAGGTCGCCCGGATTTTTGAATTATTTTATCGTAGGCGAACATTTTAACCGATTTCTGGTTCCGGGATGGAAAGGCGATTTATATGGCAGCGGGCATTCACAACCTCTTGGGATGATTTGGGTATTTTTGCTCGCTTTTGCGTTTCCCTGGATACAAATTGTGTTGTATAAAATTTGGAAAGAAAGAAAAACCGTTTTTAAGGACAACTATGTCTCCTATTTGGTTTTTTGGCTGTTTTGGACACCCTTATTTTTTACGATTTCAAAAAATATTTTACACACCTATATTCTTCCGGTTACCATTCCAATTGGGCTTTTAATGGTGCATTGGTGGAAAAATTATGAAAAGAAAAACACGATGTTGACGATTGCTTCCATTTTCCCGGCAGTGGCCATTTTGTTGTTTCTTGGCGCTTTTTTAACCAGTAAACTGGATTTTTATATGAATTCCGATAAATATCTTATTGAAAACCAACAAATTGATTTCAATAAAAATGAATCACTTTATTATTGGAAAGGCAAATCCTATTCCGGACAGTTTTATTCCAACGGAAAAGCAAAAACTATTGCCGATGCCAAGGAAATGGATTCGGTTTTTGGAATTAAAGGCAAGTCCTTTTTGGTGGTTACCAACAAAAAAATAAAAGACATTCCATCAGAATACAAAGCGCAAATGAAACTTATGGATTCCAATTTTAAATCATCCATTTATTTATTGAAACCTGAATAAACATCATTTAACGACAAAATATCATAAAATTTACATAATTTTATTTGAATTATTTTTTCCGATTAAATACTTCAAATTTAAAACCGGATTTTGAACTTTAACTAAATGGGCAAAAAAAAGTCATCCAAAAATTAAAAACATTGCCATTGAAAGCTGCTGAAGAATTACTAAAATTGGCTCAAAAATAATGAAGTACGAATTTACCATTATTGTTCCTGTTTACAATGAAGAGGACAATTTAAAACGCGTGGAACAGGAGCTGTCCAACTATCTGAAAATTGCGTCAAAAAAAACAAATATTCTATTTGTAAATGACGGCAGCAAGGACAATAGCCAACAATTGATAGAAGAAATTTGCGCCAACAATCCTGTTTTTTCCTTTATTTCATTTGAAAAAAATTGTGGTTTAAGCGCTGCCATTGCCTCCGGATTTAAACATGTGGATGCGGAGCTGGTTGGTTATATCGATTCGGATTTGCAAACTGCGCCGGAAGATTTTAATTTGCTGCTGGCGCATATTGGTGATTATGATTTGGTTACGGGCGTCAGAACCGGAAGAAAAGATGCATTCGTAAAAAATATGTCATCCACAATTGCCAACGTAATCAGGCGTGCTTTTACTGATGATGGAATGGACGATACCGGCTGTCCGCTCAAAGTAATCAAAACGGAATATGCAAAAAACATCCCGATGTTTAATGGCTTGCACCGTTTTTTGCCTGCGATGATTTTATTGCAAAACGGCAAAATAAAACAAATTCCTGTGCAACATTTTCCAAGAATTGCAGGTGTGGCAAAATATGGTCTGTGGAATCGGTTGGTCGGTCCGCTCATCGATTGTTTTGCGTATTTATGGATGAAGAAAAAATACTTGAATTATAAAATAGCTAAAAAAGGCTAATGAGCAACTGGATAATTTACGGTATCGGATTTTTGGCGCAGCTGATATTTTCGGGCAGACTTATATTGCAATGGATTTTATCAGAAAAAAGCAAAAAAGTGCTGACACCTTCCATTTTTTGGAAATTGAGTCTGTTTGCTTCTTTTTTACTGTTTGTCTATGGTTATTTGCGTGAGGATTTCGCAATTATGTTGGGCCAAGCAATCACCTATTTTATTTATATCCGAAATTTACAACTGCAGGGCGAATGGAAAAAAGCACCAGTATGGATGCGATTTTTCCTGTGGATTTTCCCTTTGCTACTTGTGATTTACTATTTCAACAACAACACTTATGATTTGGCCAAATTGCTGAAAAATGAAAACATTCCGTTTTGGTTGTTGGCTCTAGGAATTATTGCTCAAACTGTTTTTGCGCTCCGTTTTGTTTACCAATGGATTTATTCAGAAAAAAATAAAGAATCGGTATTGCCTTTCGGATTTTGGCTGCTGAGTTTTATAGGCTCTATCTTGATTTTAATTTATGCCATAATACGAAGAGATCCCGTATTGTTTGTTGGCCATATAATGGGTTCGGTCATTTATTTCAGAAACCTTATTTTATTAAAAAGGGAAAGTTCTAATATCAATCAAAAATTGAGAAATGATGATTAAAATCATTGAAAAATATCCGCTAGCCTTATTGTCGGGCGTTGTTTTGCTGATGCTCCTGATTCATTTGGAAGTGCCAAACATGACCATTATGGAAGCCCGTAATTTTATTACGGCACGTGAAATGGTGCAGGATAATAATTGGATATTAACCACCATGAATGGAGAAGCCCGATATCAAAAACCGCCTTTGCCAACTTGGTTAACGGCAATTTCAGGGATTATTTTTGGCATAAACAATGTTTTTGCTTTGAGGCTTCCGGCAGCATTGATGGTTTTATTTTCGGGTATTTGCATTTATTATTTATCCTTAAAATTAATGCTTTCAAAAATTCAAAGCATCAATAACAGTTTAATTTTGGTGACTTCTTTTTATATTTTCGCCATTATTATTGAAGCGCCCTGGGATATTTTTGCACACGGATTTATGCTTGCCGGACTCTATTTTTTGTTTAACTTTTTTGAAGAAAAAAAGTCACTTTGGAAAAACGCTTTATTGGCCGCTTTTTTTATTGGATTGTCTGTAATGAGTAAAGGGCCGGTTTCTTTGTATGCGGTATTTTTACCATTTTTGATTTCCTACGGAATGGTTTTTAAATTTAAAGATTTCAAAACAAAATTTCTGCCACTTATAGGTTTTGTATTGTTTTTATTGATTATTGGCGGCTGGTGGTTTGTGTATGTTAGATGGGCAGATCCCGAAGCATTTTTGAAAATTGCCACCAAAGAAACTGAAAATTGGAGCAACTACAACATCAAACCATTTTATTACTATTGGAACTTTTTTCTTCAATCGGGTTTATGGGCAATTCCGGCATTCACAAGTTTGTTGTTTCCTTATTTGATCAAGCGCGTTGAACATAAAAAAGCCTATCAATTCTCTTTTTGGTGGACGATAGCCGCCGTTGTTTTACTTTCTCTGATTCCAGAAAAAAAGGCGCGCTATTTGGTTCCTGCCCTCATTCCGCTGGCAATCAACACTGGGTTTTATATTCATTATTTATTCAACAATTTTTCTGGATTAAAACGAAAAACAGAAACAATTCCGGTTTATTTCAATTTCGGATTGATTGCCGTTATGAGCCTCTCCGTTCCGTTTGCATTATTCTTAGTGTTGAAAGACGGGCTGCAAAACCAACTTTTTAGTTATGCATTAACTTCATTGGCAACACTTTTAACAGGAATTTTACTGATTAGAAATTTGTATGTTAAAAAATTTCAAAATGTATTTTATTTAACCATTTTGTTTGTGGTTTCGTTAGCCGCGTTCGGATTGCCATTGTCAAAAAGCATCACTAAAAATGAAGCTCATAAATCCATTAATGCCTTGCATCAATTTGAAGAAAAAGAACATATTATCAGTTATTCAATAGGGGAATTAACCCCGGAACTGCTTTGGGAATATAACGGAATTATCAAAAACATTTCTAAAAATAAATCTTTAGAAATACCTTTTGAGCCAAATTTTGGCCTGCTGCTAATGCCTAAAGATGTTGAAATTATGACCTCACAATTGGGTCCAAATTATAATTTAAAGCTTGTTGAAACTTATAATTTAAATTTTGGATCAAAAAGCAAGGAACGATTGATCAGGGAATTTTATTTAGTTTCAAAAAAATAGTACTTTTAACCTTTAAATAAACATTTATAAATCAAAATACAAGCATTTATGAAAACACTCACCAATATTGATAAATCAGCTTATTTATTTTTAAGCGTCATATTCGCCTTGGGAATTTACTTTGCAAAAACTGATCTTACCTTTTTTGATGAAGTTTACACTCGTGAAGATGGACTCATTGAATTTGCATCCGCTTTATTTCTATTGGCTTCAAGTTTGCTTTTATTGTTTCGATTTTTCAAACTTTTTAAACAAAAAGCGTTTTTTTGGAAAGTTGGAATTTTAGCGATGGCCGTTGTTTTCTTTTTTGGCGCAGGTGAAGAAATTTCTTGGGGGCAACGCATTTTAAATATGGAATCTTCCCAATATTTTATAGAAAACAATGCGCAAGGAGAAACCAATTTACACAATTTGGTGGTTGGCGAAACCAAAATAAACAAGTTAATTTTCAGTCAGGTTTTAACGGCTGTTTTAATTATTTATTTAATTATTGCGCCTTTTTTGTACAGAATGTTTGGGTGGTTTAAAAACTTGGCCAACAAATTTGCGGTGCCAATTGTGCAATGGCATCATACCATTGCGTTTTTAATTGGAACAGGATTGTTATTATTTATCACTTCAACCAGAAAGTGGGAAATTTATGAATTTGCTTTCAGTGTTATTTTCTTGCTGATATTTTTAAATCCTTTCAACAAAGAAATTTACAAGGCTAAACGATAAACTTTTTTAAAAATGCCTTAAAAAAAGTATAAAACAATAGGCCATAAATAAGGCCGATGAGTATTCCCGTAACAACATCCAAAGGAAAATGGACACCTAAATAAATACGGCTATAGGAAACCGATATTGCCCACATTACGAGAATTGGAAATAAATAGTTTAATTTATTTCTGAAAAGGAACCCAAAAAACATCGCGATTGCCATTGAATTGGCGGCGTGCGCAGAAAAATAGCCATACAAACCGCCGCAACGGTTACCCACCAATCGAATTAAATCGGCAATATTTTCATTGTGGCAAGGACGCAATCGTTTAAATCCATATTTAAATAAATTGCTGGTTTGGTCAGCTGCTGCAATCAGCAAAACCACAAAAATTACCGCAACAAAAGTTTTCTTGAATCCGAATTGTTTGTAGGTGAAATAAAGCAACAACACATACAACGGAATGGCACTGAACTTATTCGACATAAACAGCCAAAAGCCATCCCATTGGGTTGTTCCTAAATTGTTTAGGTAAATGAGCAATTCAATGTCTTTTTCAATAAGTTGGTCTATCATTGCATTGCGTTAATTATTCATCAATTAATTGGCTATTTCAACCAATTCCAATTCAAACACCAAATTGGTATCTGGCGGAATCACATTTCCGGCACCTTGCGCACCGTAACCTAAATGAAAAGGCACAAACAATATGGCTTTATCGCCTATTCTCATTTTTTGCAAACCTTCCTTAAATCCAGCTATTAAGCGTGCATCCGGTCCGTAAATGGTGGTAAAAGGTGCATAACCGTTTTGTTTGTCTCGTGCTTCATCATAAGTTCCGTAAGCCATTGCTACTTCCTTAAAACTGGTGTCAAACAGACTTCCATCCGTAAAATAACCTGCATAATTCACCTTTACATTGCTTCCTTTTGGAGGGAAATCACCTTTTTTAGTTTCAGTAATCACCAATTTTAAACCGGAAGGCAATAAAGGTGCTTCATCTAAATACTTGGTTATTTTTGCCAATGTAGCCATTTTGGCTTGTTGAATTTTTTCTTCTTTCTCTTTTATAGCCTGCTGGTACTTTTCATAATACGAAGAAAATTCTTTTGAAGCATCAAATTTTTTGGCAACTTTTCCAATGGTGATAATTTCAATATTTCTGATGGTGTCATTTTGCATAATGGAATCAACCACCGACTGTCCTGCAACCACATTCCCAAATACGGTATGTTTGCCGTCTAACCACGAAGTTTCTTTGTGTGTGATAAAAAACTGGCTTCCGTTTGTGGCCGGGCCCGAATTTGCCATCGATAAAATACCTGCATTGTTGTGTTTCAACAAAAGATTTCCCAAGCTGTCTTTAGGAAACTCATCGCTAAATTTATAGCCTGGATCGCCTTCTCCAGTACCCAAAGGATCACCGCTTTGAATCATAAAATCCTTAATGACCCTATGAAAAATAATGCCATTGTAATACTTTTTTCCTTTTTTTGCACCAACAACATACGGATTTGTACCCATAGCCAACGAAACAAAATTGGCCACCGTTACCGGTGTTTTTTCAAATTCGAGTTTCAACAAAATATCCCCTTTGTTGGTTTCCATATTTGCATATAAACCATCACCCAAATCGGCATATTTAGTTGGCTTACAAGAAATTACAAATAATGACAATAAAATTATAATGATTTTGGCTTTCATTTGAATCTAATTTATTTGTTAAACAAGTGCACTATATAATTTAATTTATTGGCAATTCGTAACATGTTGTTGTCATATACCCCCACATTATTTTTCTCATTTCAAATGTAAATATAATTTGTTTGGTTAAACAATCACCAAATAAATTTTATTTTTCACAACAGTTTTCCTGCAGAAAAAGAAAATGCCCTTTTAAACATATCGCTTTAAAAGGGCATTATCTCAGTTTTTGTTTTACAAATCAACAATGTAAAACAGGGTGGTTATTATTTTTTAACTTCCAACAATTCAACTTCAAAAATTAAAGTCGCAAATGGTTTAATTGGTCCGCCTTCACGTGGTGTTGCGCCATAAGCCAAATCTTGAGGAATAAAAAATTTGTATTTTGAACCAACACTCATTAATTGAAGTCCTTCAGTCCATCCTTTAATAACTCTGTTTACCGGAAATTCTGCTGGCTCTTTTCTGTCAACAGAACTGTCGAATACAGTACCATCGATTAAAGTTCCGTGATAATGAACTTTTACGGTTGAAGTTTCTGAAGGCTTTTCACCTTTTCCTTCTTTTAGCACAATGTATTGCAAGCCACTTGCAGTAACTTGAACGCCACTGGCTGTTTTATTTGCTTCTAAAAATTTAATACCTTCAGCTTTTACATCAGCAAATTCAGTTTCCATTCTTTTTTCCATCTCTTCTTGTTGTTTTTTCATGGCTTCTTCTTGCTTTTTTTGAAAAAACGCTCTTAAGATTGGTTCTGTATTTTCAACAGTTATTAGAATGTTTGTGGAATCCAATCCATTCATTACGCCTTGAATAAATAGCTCTTTGTTAATTTCCGAAAAATTGGCCTTTAATTTACTTGAGATGTCAATTCCTAAGGCATAGCTCACCGTATCCACTTCTGTTTTTAATGATTTTTGCGCGGTTCCTTTATTGTTACAGGACACCATTGTTGAAATTAGGGTAATTACTGCTAAAATTTTAATTGCTTTCATTTTTTCTTATTGATTTTAATTAATTGAACTTTATATATTAATGGTTGATTTATTTCTATTTTATTGTCATCTCCCAGATATCCATACACTTTATGCGATGGAAACAGAAAAGTTACCTCATCTCTGGCACCCATCAGTTTTAATCCGTTTCTCAAGCCTTCAATGATTTCTTGTTTGTCAACATTATAGGTTTGTTCTCCTATTTCTTCGGCACTGTAAATTGGGGTATTATGAATATCATAGACTGCAAATGTATAAAAAACTTGGTCTCCAATTTCAGGTAAATTTCTTATGGCGTTTTTTTGATTAAAGGTGTACCAAAATCCGTTTGGAGAAGCTAAATATTCTGTAAGAGAATCCTTTTCCATGAAAGCGGCAAAAGCTTTTTCTTCATTTTCGTTCATTGTTTTATTGAACACCACAGATTCATTTAAAAAAGTGCTCGTTTTTCTTAAAATAGGTTTACGCGGAATTGGGTTTGCGCATGAAACCATCAAAAATAGAAAAATATAAAGAAAATAATTATTCTTCATAAGAAGTTAGCAATTCCTTTTTAAACTTAGGAATGATATTTAAAAACTTTGTAATGGTTTCTTCCAGCGAAAGTAATGATTTTCCTCCAGCTGCATTGTCGTGCCCGCCGCCGTTAAAATGCTTTCTGGCAAATTTATTGACTGAAAAATTTCCTTTTGACCTAAAAGAAATCTTTATCAATTTTTGTTCAACATCCTCTATAAAAATAGCGGCAAAAATAACATCTTCAACCGATAATCCGTAATTCACAATGCCTTCTGTATCTCCTTTTTGAAAATCAAATTCATCCAATTCGGCCTGAGACAAAGCAATATAAGCGGTTTTCAGTTCGGGTAAAACCACCAAATTAGTTAAAGCTTTTCCTAAAAGCTGCAAACTTCCATACGAATTGGTGTCGTAAACATTGTTATAAATTTTGGCATTGTCTGCCCCTTTATCAATTAAATCCGCAACAATTCTGTGAGTTTCACTAGTGGTTAAAGGAAATCGAAATGAGCCTGTATCGGTCATAATTCCGGTGTAAATACAGGTCGCGATATCTTTATCAATCACTTCAATATCATCTAACTTTTCTAAATAATGATATACCATTTGGCACGTTGAGCAAATTGAAGTGTCTGAAAATATGTATTTTGCAAAATCCTCGGGTTGCTGGTGATGGTCTATCATCATAAAAATGCCCGCAAATTCCTGCAAGGTATTTTGCATATCGTCTCCTACCCTGTTTAAGGCATTAAAATCCAATATAAAAATAACAGAAGCTTCATCGATGGCTTTTTTTGCTTGCCTGTTTTGCATATCAAATTTCAAGACTTCTTTTGAACCCGGCAGCCATTTTAAAAAATTAGGATAATCATTTGGTGACACAACAGTTGGGTGATGCCCTTTTTTTTTCAGATAATGATACATAGCCAAACTGGCACCAATAGCATCGCCATCGGGGTTTTTATGCGGAACGATTACCACTTTTTGGGGTGTCGCAAACAACGCTTTTATTTCCTTGATATCACTTTTGTTCATAAGGGTGCAAATATACAAAATTATAGTATATTTCATTTCAATTACAAATGTACATTTGTTGAAATTGCATTTATAAAGATTTTAGTGTTGTGCATTGAATATTCATACTGATTTTTGCCTTATAAGTGTTTAAAAATAAATTCATTACCAAAATTATTGGTTGAAAAAATATAAATATTATTGCGTTGTTTAATTTTAAAATGTAAAAATGAACTATTTTAAATCCGTTTTATTCCTGTTATTACTTATTTCTTCGTGTAAAACGAATGAAAAACAAAAGTACAATACGCTTGCCTCAAACAAAACCAACACTGATTTTGTGATTGCTTTTGGTTCCTGCAACAACCAAACATTATCGAATCCTTTTTGGGCCGAAATTGAACAAAACAAGCCGAATGTATGGATTTGGGGCGGTGATATTATTTACACCGATACTTATGATATGGCCTATATGGCCGAAAACTACCGAATTCAAAAAAACAATGCTGATTATGCTGATTTTACTAAAAAAGTGGATGTGCTTGGCACTTGGGATGATCACGATTATGGTTTAAATGACGGTGGTGTTGAATATTCAAAAAAAGCCGAAGCGCAACAATTGTTTTTAGACTTTCTTGATGTTCCCAAAAATGATGTTCGCAGAAAACAGGAAGGTGTTTATTTCGCCAAAGATTATAATGTGAACGACAAAACCATAAAGATCATTTTATTGGACACGCGCTATTTCAGAAGCGCATTAACTCCCGATAATGAAACCAAAAAACGGTTCAAACCAAATGTGTATGGTGAAGGAACCATGCTGGGTGAAATGCAGTGGGAATGGCTGAAAAATGAACTCCAAAACTCGAAAGCATCTTATAACATTATTGTGAGCAGCATTCAGTTTTTATCGGGTGAGCACGGATTTGAAGCTTGGGGAAATATGCCGCACGAAGCTGATAAACTGGTAAACCTCCTTAAATCAAGCAAAGCAAAAAACGCCATCATCCTTTCCGGAGACCGGCATATTTCTGAAATTTCAAAAAAGGAAATCGACGGATTAGCTTATCCGCTAATCGATTTTACTTCGAGCGGACTTACGCATTCCTACACCGATTTTAAAGGAGAGCCAAACAAATACCGATTGGGAAATGTTGTTTCAAAAAAGAGTTTTGGCATTATAAATTTCGATTTAAAAACCAATGCCGTCACTATGGAAATTAGGGGCGAAAACAATGTGATTTATGAAACCTACACGCAAAATTATGTAATTTAACTACTTTATTAAGAAAATAGTATCTTTGCGCCGATTTTAAAAATTAAAGACAATTAAAAATGGCAACAAACAGAACGTTTACCATGTTGAAACCCGATTCCGTAGAAAAAGGACATATTGGGGCAATATTGGAAAAAATTAATGCTGCAGGATTTAGGATTGCAGCGATGAAAATGACACAAATGACCGTTTCCGATGCGAAGGCATTTTATGCAGTTCACAGCGAACGTCCATTTTATGGCGAATTGGTTGAATTTATGTCGAGCGGGCCAATTGTAGCCGCTATTTTAGAAAAAAACAATGCGGTTGAAGATTTTCGCGTATTGATTGGCGCAACCAATCCTGCCGATGCTGCTGAAGGCACCATCCGTAAATTATATGCTTCTTCTATGGGAGAAAATGCAGTTCACGGTTCAGACAGTGATGAAAATGCAGCCATTGAAGGCGCTTTCCATTTTTCTGGCAGAGAAATATTTTAATCCTATCCCCAGCCCCTTCCGCGGCAGGTAAACTTTCCTAAGGAAAGGGAGTTTGAATTGAAATTATAATAATATTTACAAAAAAACTTGAAAATTGACTTTTAACGACAACTTTTAACTTTCAGCATTCAGCATTCAGCTTTTAGCTTTTAGCTTTTAGCTTTCAGCTTTTAACTTAAAAAAATCCATCCGTCAATTGACGGATGGATTTTTTTATCAGCTTAACATAATTTTTGAAATAAGTGCTTCGCCCAGCTCTTCATTCATCATTTTGATGATTTTTTCTTTGCCGTAGCTTAATTCTTCACGCAATACGGAAGATTTCAATTTCACCACCAATGTTTTTCCGTTTAATTCAACTTTGCTTGTATAAGAAACAACTCCGTTTCCCATCAATTTTGCCCAGGCTTCTTTTACGGAAATCTGGTTCATTCCTTTGGTCAATTTATTTTCCTTGATCACATCTTTCATCAATTCTTCCATTGATTGAAATTCATTAAATCGTTTGGCCATTACAGTTGAAATATTTTATAAGGTTGGTTTGTTTTTTTTACCACATCTTCTGTGCGTTGTTTGTGCGTATCACTGATAAATAGCTGTCCGAACTCATCATTATTGACCAATTTTATCAACTGCTCCACCCTTAAATCATCTAATTTGTCAAAAATATCGTCCAACAATAAAATAGGTTTTATGTTCGACTGCGATTTAATAAAATCGAATTGCGCCAGTTTTAGGGCAATTAAATACGATTTCTGCTGTCCTTGCGATCCGAATTTTTTAATGGGATAGCCATCTATTTCAAACGCCAAATCATCTTTGTGAATACCGGCGCTTGTATATTGCAGCACTCTGTCACGTTCCTCATTTTGTTCGAACAATTCCATAAAATTGGCTTCGTCCAACTGCGTTTTATACAGCAAATTCACTTGCTCTTTGCTTGAGGAAATTGCCGCATAGCGTTCCCTTAAAATGGGAATAAAAGCTTCCAGAAATTCGGTTCTCTTTTTAAAAATAACAGTTCCATAAGATTCCAGTTGCTCATTATACACTTTTAAATTGAGCGCATTAAATGTGCGGTTTGCCGCAAAATACTTCAACAAAGAATTCCGTTGTGTCAGCACTTTATTATATTTGATAACAGATTGCAAATACAATTTATCGGATTGCGAAATCACATTGTCCATAAATTTTCGTCGCGTATCGCTTCCTTCCACAATTAAATCGCTGTCGCCAGGAGAAATAATCACCAAAGGCAAATAGCCAATATGCTCCGAAAATTTTTCATAAGCCTTGCCGTTGCGTTTTACCACTTTTTTATTTCCGCGCTTTAAACTGCAGACAACGCTTTCACTTTTGTCGTTAATTTGATAAGCGCCTTCAATCATAAAAAAGTCTTCAAAATGCTTAATGTTTTGGGTTGCCGCCGGATTGAAGTAACTTTTTGCAAAAGACAGGTAATAAATGGCATCCAAAACAGTTGTTTTTCCAACACCGTTATTCCCCACAAAACAATTAATTTTTTCCTGAAAATCAAATGTTTGCGACTCGAAATTTTTGAAATTTACCAGTGTTATTTTTTGTAAATGCATCTATTTTTTTTGAAAGTTTAAAATTATTGAAAATAAATGAAAATTTAGACACAAATGCATTTTTACTTTCCAATTAAAAATTCTATTTTTGCGCCTACAAATTTCTAAGAAATGGCAACATACAAAAAGACAGGAAGTAAAATTAAAGATGCTCAAAAAAATATTGAAGATAATTCAACTACCGCTGGAGTATTTAACACTTTAGACCAAACGGCTTCAAAATCTGAGCAATTTATTCATAAAAACCAAAACATCATTTTTATAGTTATAGGTATTATAGTCGCTTCCATTTTGGGCTATTTGGCTTATCAAAAATACGTGAAAGCGCCTAAAGAAAAGGAAGCTGCGAATGAATTGGCCTTTCCTAAAACTTATTTTGACAATGCCATAAACAATACTGTGGCAGCCGACTCATTGTTCACGCTTGCGCTAAAAGGAGCCGACGGAAAATACGGTTTTGTTGATATTGCTGATGAATACAGCGGCACAAAAGCAGGAAATTTAGCCAATTATTACGCCGGGATTTCTTACCTCAGATTAAAAAAATATAAAGAAGCCATCGACTATTTGGAAGATTTTTCTTCAAAAGATGAATTGTTGGGTCCAATTGCAAAAGGCGCCATTGGTGATGCTTTTGCCGATATCAATCAGCCAAAAGATGCTTTTGACTATTATATAAAAGCTGCAAACTTAAAAGACAACAACTTTTCAACGCCGTTATTTCTTTTCAAAGCAGGAAATACAGCCATGGAATTAGAAAATTATTCAAAGGCTTTAGAATTGTTCGAAAAAATTAAAAACGATTATCCAAATGCTGTTGAGGCCCAAAACATTGACATTTATATCAATAAAGCTGCCTTTGCATCAAAAAAATAAGATAAATGGCCACAACTAATTTATCTGAATACGATAAAACAGCAATCCCAAACGCGAAGAACTTTCGGTTTGGGATTGTTGTTTCTGAATGGAATCCAGACATTACCGAAAACTTGTATCTGGGTGCCGAACAAGCCTTGCTGGAAAACGGAACGCTGAAAGAAAATATTGTTCGCTGGAACGTTCCCGGAAGTTTTGAGCTTATTTTTGGCTGTAAACAGATGCTTGAAATTGAAGATGTAAATGCCGTTATCGCCATTGGAAATGTAATTCAGGGGGAAACAAAGCATTTCGATTTTGTTTGTGAAGGCGTTACACAAGGCATTAAAGACCTGAACATTAAATACGATGTTCCTGTTATTTTTTGTGTGTTAACCGACAATAACAAGCAACAATCTATTGACCGTTCCGGAGGAATACATGGCAACAAAGGCGTTGAATGTGCCATTGCGGCCATAAAAATGGCTGCGTTAACAACGTTTTAACACGCTAATTATCCACAAAACTTGACCACCTCTTTTTAATTCAGTAATTTTGATTTTTACTGATTAATTTATTTTTATGTTTGGTAAATTATTTAAGCCTCAATCGCATTATGTTTTTAATTATAAGCCTCGTTATTATGATGAGCGTAAAGAGCGTTTGCGAAATTTGGAAAAGAAATATCACAATCCTGACGGGACCGATACCGAATTTTCTAAAATTAGCCTTACTAAAAATAATTTAAGAAACGATTGGGTAAAAAATAAAAGAAGTGCCACAGACCGGTCCACAAATTTAAGACTGGCCATAATTATCGCTATTTTAGTGGGCATCGCTGCCTATATTTTAGGATTACATACCTTATTTTAATGCCCGATATCATACAGTTATTACCCGATCACGTCGCAAATCAAATTGCGGCAGGTGAAGTCGTACAAAGACCCGCATCTGTTGTAAAAGAGTTGATGGAAAACGCCATTGATGCAGAAGCAACCAGCATAAAACTGATTGTGAGGGAAGCCGGAAAAACACTTATTCAGGTTATTGATAACGGCAAAGGAATGAGCCAAACCGATGCGCGTTTGAGCTTTGAACGACACGCCACTTCAAAAATAAAAAAGGCTGAAGATTTATTCAATCTGCACACCAAAGGATTTCGGGGCGAAGCTTTGGCTTCTATTGCCGCCATTGCGCACGTGGAATTGCGGACAAAACAGGAAGACCAACAATTGGGTTCGTGTTTAAAGATTGAAGGAAGCACCTTGATTTCTCAAGAAAATATTTCAACGCCCACAGGAACATCCGTTGCGGTGAAAAATTTGTTTTACAACATTCCTGCCCGAAGAAATTTCTTAAAATCGAACACCATAGAAACGCGTCATATTGTGAACGAATTTCAACGCGTGGCCTTGGCGCATCCAAACATTGCATTTTCTTTTTATCACAATGAAAATGAAGTTTATAATTTAGTCACAGGCAATTTACGCCAACGCATTGTTGCCATTTTGGGCAAAAAAACGAATGAAAAATTGGTGCCTATTCATGAGATTACCGATTTGGTGGAAATTAAAGGTTTTGTCACCAAACCAGAATTTGCGAAAAGAAAAAGAGACGAGCAATTCTTTTTTGTGAACGATCGTTTTATAAAAAATTCCTATCTAAATCACGCCGTTTCAAGCGCTTTCGAAAACTTATTGTCGGGTGGCCATTTTCCAACCTACTTTTTATATTTAACCGTGCCAACCAACAGCATCGACATCAATATTCATCCGACCAAAACGGAAATAAAGTTTGATGACGAGAAAACGCTTTACGCCATTTTGCGGTCTGCCGTAAAACATAGTTTGGGACAATACAATGTTGGGCCTATTCTGGATTTTGACCGTGATGCAACGCTTGACACGCCGTACAATTTAAAAGATAAAAGTTTACCAAACCCAAGGGTGACGGTGAATCAGGATTTTAATCCGTTTAAATCCGAAGAACAAAAATCCATTCAATTTCCTTATCACAGAGAAAAAAACAGGGAATGGGAAAGTTTGTATAACGGACTCGACAGCACTGGCATCGATTTTAAATCGGAAACCGTTGATCCCGGTTTGTTTTCAGAAGAAAAGGAGAACAGCAAAACCTATCAGGTCCATAAAAAATACATCGTCAGCAGCATTAAATCGGGTATTGTTTATATCAACCAGCAATTGGCGCACCAACGCATTTTATATGAAGAGTTTTTATCAAATATCACCGTTAAAGATGCAATGAGCCAACAGTTGCTGTTTCCTTTGGAATTATCGTTCAACAAAACAGATATCGTCTTGATCAAAGAGATAAAAACCGAATTGGAAAGCATCGGTTTTTTGTTTGGCGAAATTTCTAACGACACGCTGGTGGTGATGGGAATGCCGGTAAATATTATTGAAAGCCAAATACCGAGCATTATTGAGCATTTGCTGGAAGACATCAAAAATGACATCCCAAATACAAGTTTTAGCCAGGTTGATATTATGGCAAAAAGTCTGTCGAAAAGTTTGGCGATAAAAACAGGCACAAAACTTGACCTAAAAGAGCAAGAAGATATTGTAAATAAACTATTTTTGTGCAAACAACCGGATAGTTCTCCATTTGGAAAAAGAACCTTTATCACGGTAAATATTGATGAAATTGATAAAAAATTTAACAATTAACCATTGTTAACTAGATAATTATGGGAAGAATGACCGAAGCAGTTAAGCATATAATAATTTTAAATGTTATATTATTTCTTGCGCCACAATTTATGCCGAATTTAAATTTGCAGAGCTTATTTGCTTTGTATTTTCCCGAAAACGAAAAATTCGGATTTTGGCAATTTTTAACGCATATGTTTATGCACGGCGGATTTAGCCATATCCTTTTTAATATGTATGGTTTGTGGGCATTTGGTACGCCTTTGGAACAAATGTGGGGAAGAAACAAATTTATATTTTTCTATCTTTCAGCAGGTTTGGGCGCAGGTGCCATTTACACTTTGGTGAATTATTACCAATTCAATTCGGTATATGACCAATTGGTGAGCATTGGTTTAACGGGTGCAGATATTCAAAGTATTTTGAACACCAGAAGTTACAATCCGCAAATATTGGAAACAATCTCGGGCGATAAACTTTCAGAGTTTTACGCCACTTACCACACGCCTGCCGTTGGTGCTTCGGGCGCCGTTTACGGAATTTTGGTGGCATTTGGCATGGCTTTTCCAAATGCAAAATTGGCATTGATCTTTTTCCCTGTGCCTATCGCCGCAAAATATTTTATACCCGTAATTATTTTGGGGGATTTATTCTTCGGAATCACAAAATATTCTGTCGGAAATGTGGCACATTTTGCCCATGTTGGCGGTGCTTTAATCGGATTTATAATCGCTTGGTATTGGAAACAAAACCAATTTAAACAATGGAACTAAATTGAGCTTCATCAACGACATAAAACAAGCTTTTAACAAAGCCAACATTGTTGAAAAAATAATTTACATCAACGTATTTTTATTTTTTGTAACTTTTTTGCTTACTGACTTTGTCATTAATTGGTTTGCGTTGCCGGCTGGTTTTGATGATTTTTTATACAAACCTTGGACCCTAATTTCCTATGCGTTTATACATCAGGGTTTCTTTCATGTGTTGTCTAACTTGTTGGTTTTATACTATCTTGGAAACTTATTTTTGAATTTTTATTCCAGAAAACAATTTTTAAATTGTTACTTTTCAGGAGCTGTTTTTGGCGGAATTATTTTTTTAGGATACTATTCTTTCATCGATAAATCGGATGCCGGTGCTTTGGCAGGTGCCTCTGCGGCCGTAACAGCCGTTTTTATAGCCATCGCAACCAGAATTCCTCGTTATGCCTTGCAATTGCGTTTTGTTGGCAGTGTTGAATTGTGGGTAATGGCAGCAATTTGGGTGGTTTTAAGCATCCTGCAAATTGCAAGTCCGGAAAAAGGTAGCGCCATTGCACATTTAAGTGGCGCTGTTTTTGGTTTTATGTATGCCAAACAATTGGAAAAAGGAAACGATATTGGGAAATGGTTTGAAAGTATTGCTGATTTATTTACTAATTCCTTCAGCACAAAAAAATCAGGACCTTTAAAAACTGTTTATAAATCGGGTAAAAAAAGTTCATCAGAAGAAGTTTCAAAGACAAAACAACGAAAAATAAATGATATCTTAGACAAGATCAGCAAATCGGGTTACGAAAGTTTGTCCCAAGAAGAAAAAGACTTTTTATTTAGATCCGGAAAAGAATAAACAGATGAAAAACTTAGGCATAATCGACAAATTTATTTTTATCCTGAATTCCCTTTTCGCCACTTTGCTTCTTTTGTCGTACCTAAATTACTACGTTTCCCCAAATACTATTTCATTTTTCGCATTGATAAGCTTGCTTATTCCCGT
Source organism: Lutibacter sp. (assembly GCA_030694935.1). Classification (GTDB taxonomy): domain Bacteria; phylum Bacteroidota; class Bacteroidia; order Flavobacteriales; family Flavobacteriaceae; genus Lutibacter. Next base: position 27,045 of record JAUYUA010000084.1, read on the forward strand.
ATTAATTGTCGTAAATATACTATTCGCTGCCTTTTGGCTCATTAGGTTAAAAAAACAAATATTCCTCTCTCTATTTGTATTGGCTATTGGTTATCAATATGTTACTAAATTTTACGCTTTTACTGAAAAAGAAGTGTTGTTGACAGATGATGTGAAGATTATGAGCTATAACGTAAGAATGTTCAACCTTTACAAATGGATTGATGAAAAAAATGTGGATGAAAAAATTTATGATTTTATCAATGCCAAAGAACCGGATATTTTATGCATTCAAGAATATCATTCGTCCTTAAAAAAAGGATTAAAATATCCGTATGAGTACGTAAAAATAAGCAATGAAAACAACCATTTTGGCCATGCTATTTTTTCAAAATTTAAAATCATAAATTCAGGTTCCCTAAATTTTTCAAATTCCGGCAACAATGCCATTTTTGCTGATATTATCAGAAACCGCGATACTATTCGCGTATATAACATCCATTTGGAAAGCTTAAATTTAAGTCCGAAAGAGGATTATTTCACCCAAGAAAATTCAGAAAAATTTAAAAGAAGGGTTCAAAAGGCCTTTAAAATTCAGGAAAATCAGGCCATCTTAATTGCAGACCAAATCAAAAAAACCAATTTAAAATCCATTATTTGCGGAGATTTTAACAACACTGCTTTTTCTTGGGTTTATCATCATTTGAAAAAGGGAAAAAATGATGCTTTTGAGGTTGCTGGAAAAGGTTTTGGCAGAACCTACGATTATAAATTACCCGTGCGTATAGATTATATCTTAGTCGATAAACAAATAAAAGTCAATAATTTTAAGACATACGATGTAAAATATTCAGATCATTTTCCCATTATGGCACGCATAAATTTTTAGGCAAACTGATAAGTATCAGTGCTGAAAAAATTATAATATCGTATTTTTCCACATCATTTATAAAAACAAACCTTTCATGAAAAAACTATTTTTATTTCTATTTTTAGGCAGCTTTATTTTAGGATTTTCACAACAAAAAACATTAATTCTGGAAGATGCCGTTTTAGGCTATCAAAAAGGGTTGAATCCTACTTCATTAAACGACCTGAAATGGGTAAATAGTTCGAACAGTTACGTTTTTCAAAAAGACAATGCATTGATTTTTACAGATGCAGTTTCAAACAAGGTTACTAAAAATATTCCCCTGTCTGATCTTCAAAAAACCTATCCTGATTTGACGCGATTTCCGCGAATTATGGAAATATCTACCAATGAACTGGTGTTTTCCTATAAAAATTTTATTGAAACCTTTAATCATAGCAATTTATCAAAAAGCGTTTCCATTTCTTTTGATGAAGCAGCTGAAAATAAAGAATACAATGCCAAAGCCAAGGCAATTGCCTACACCTTAAACAACAATTTATACATTGCAACCCCCACAAACCCAAAAATTGCAGTAACCAATATTGAAGATAAAAATATAGTGTCCGGACAAGCGATTCACAGAAGTGAATTTGGCATTGTGAAAGGAACTTTCTGGAGCCCTGAAGGAAATTATCTGGCATTTTACCAAAAAGACGAAAGCAATGTAACGGATTATCCATTGGTTGACATCACCACTTATCCTGCCTCACTAACAAACATTAAATATCCAATGGCCGGACAAGGAAGCGAGATTGCCAAAATTGGCATTTATAACTTGCATACACAACAAACTGTTTACCTTGACATCAATACTTCCGACGAACATTATTTGACAAATTTATCTTGGACTCCCGATGAAAAATTTGTGTTGGTAGCAGAAATTAATAGAGCCCAAAATCACGTTTGGTACAATAGATACGACGTTTCAACAGGTAAAAAAGTGAATACCTTGTTTGAAGAAACCAATGAAAAATGGACAGAACCAGAGCACGATGCCGTGTTTTTACCCAAAAGCAACAACAACTTTTTATGGTTTAGCGAACGAGACGGATTTATGAATTTGTACCACTACACCACCGAAGGAAAACTGGTAAAGCAAGTGACCAAATTCAATTGGGTAGTGACCGGAATTTTAGGTTTTGATGAAAGCGGAAAAAATGTATTTATTACCGGAACCGGAGCTGACCCAAGAGAAATGCATGCGTTTAAAGTAAATTTAAAAACCGGAAAACACACCAAACTAACAACTGCAAACGGAACACATTCCACGCAATTAAGCACCAATGGAAATTATTTAATCGATAACTACAGCAGCATAACCATACCAACAAAAATTGACATTGTTGACCTAAATAAAGGGAAATCAACTTCCATATTCACTGCTGAAAATCCGCTGACGAACTACAATTTGGGAACTACCGAATTCGTTAATCTGAAAGGTAAAAACGGCACCGACTTGTATGCGAAAATAACAAAACCAGCAAATTTTGATGCCACAAAAAAGTATCCTGTTTTGGTTTATGTTTACGGTGGTCCACATTTGCAATTGGTCAAAAATTCTTGGTTGGCAGGTTCTAATTTATGGATGGTGGCATTTGCAACCTTAGAAAATTATATTGTATTTACATTAGATAACAGAGGCTCAGACAACCGAGGTTTCGCATTTGAAAGCGCTGTTCACCGCAATTTGGGTGATGCTGAAATGGAAGACCAACTTACTGGAATTGACTATTTGAAATCGCTCAGTTATGTGGACAGTAAAAGAATTGCTGTCAACGGCTGGAGTTATGGCGGATTTATGACCACCAGTTTAATGCTTCGCCATCCGGGTGTTTTTACCACGGCTGTTGCCGGCGGACCGGTAACCGACTGGAAATATTACGAAGTGATGTACGGCGAACGTTATATGGATACGCCGCAGGAAAACCCTGAAGGTTATAAAAAAGCAAAAGTTCACAATTACATTAAAAATTTAGATGGCAAATTATTGCTGATTCACGGCAGTGTTGATCCGGTTGTGGTTCCTCAGCACAGTATGACATTGTTGCAGGAAGCCGTAAAACAAAAAGTGCAAATCGATTTTTTCACGTACCCAATGCATGAACACAATGTTGGAGGTATTGACAGGGCACATTTGATTAAAAAGATGATGGATTATATTGTGGAGAATAATGGCCCCCTAGCCCCCGAAGGGGGAATTTAATAAGTTTAAAGTATAAAAATTACAATTTAAGATTAAAAATCATTATTGTCCGGTTAAATTTTTCAAAACAAACAGGTCGCCCCGATGGGGCTTTAAATACTGAATTTTTCCATTTTTTTACAAACATTTCGCTCCTATGGAGCTTTTTTAGTCCCAGAGGGACGACCTGTCTGTAGAA
>JAUYUA010000085.1 GCA_030694935.1 Lutibacter sp.
GTCCACTCCGATAACTCCAATATTCAATTTTCAACAACTTTTTACCCCTACCCTAAAGGGAGAAGTTGCTGAAAATCAGTTCCCCTAAAATAATTAAAAATGCTGATTTTTATCAGAAGCAGCTTTTCGGAGCGGACTCAAGGAACAAATTCTATTTTTTATTGAAAAATTGTAATCATGAGTAAATTCGATGAAAAAATCGCACTTTATCAAAGTGAAATGAAAAAATTGGGTCTTAAATTTGATGCCGATTTATTGACAAAAGTAACAAAAGGCTTAGGGCCTTCAATTTACAAAGCTGATGCTGAAACTGTATCAGGTTCTGATAAAAAGGAGCTTGAAACTTTGAAAAAAAACTTTTTAATGAAAAAACTGGGCTTGGCTGACAGTCCAAAATTGGACCACACAGTTGAAAATGTCATTGAAAAGGTTGGAAAATCAAACAGAAATAAATACAGGGTCATTGTTTATTATGAATTGGTGAAAGAATTGGGCCAAGAAAGTAAATACAACTAATACTTAAAAAAGAAACCCGCAAATTGCGAGTTTCTTTTATCATTTTTTGAATTTTATGCTTGAATTATTTTAAAACATTGAACTAATCCAACTCTTCTTCTTCACTTTCTTCATCGGCAATATCTTCAATATCACTGTCAAACACATCATCAAAATTGTCTTCCTCGGCATCGTAGTCTTCCATGGTTTCTTCCAGTTTTAAACTTATTTTAACAAGATATATGGTATCTTCAAAACTCACCTCTACTGCCCTAACAGTTTCGCCTTTGGCATTTTTAAAGGTAATAATGTCTTTGTATCCGTATCCTGTTGGAAATTTTTCTACCAACAAGTCCAATATTTCACTCGTTAATTTACTATAATCTACTATAACTCTTTTCATAAACTGCAATTACATATTTAACAAATACGCGAAAATTAACGGCACAACAATGGTTGCGTCTGATTCTATTATAAATTTTGGGGTATTGATGTCTAATTTTCCCCAGGTTATTTTCTCATTTGGAACCGCGCCTGAATACGATCCGTAACTTGTGGTAGAATCTGAAACCTGACAGAAATAACTCCAAAATGGTGTGTCTGTACGTTCTAAATCTTGATATAACATTGGCACTACACAAATAGGAAAATCACCTGCAATTCCGCCGCCTATTTGGAAAAATCCAATACCGTTTTCAGAATTTTCAGTGTACCAGTCGGCCAAGAAAGTCATATATTCAATGCCCGATTTTACGGTACTTGCTTTAAGTTCTCCTTTTAACACGTATGAAGCAAAAATATTTCCCATAGTACTGTCTTCCCAACCCGGAACCACCATTGGTAAATTGGCTTCAGCAGCAGCAATCATCCAACTGTTTTTTGGGTCAATTTCATAATATTGTTCCAATACGCCGGAAAGCAACAATTTGTACATAAATTCATGCGGAAAAAATCGTTCTCCCTTATCTTCGGCATCTTTCCAAATTTTGAAAATATGTTTTTGCAATCTTCTGAAAGCTTCCTCTTCAGGAATACAGGTATCGGTTACCCTGTTCAATCCTTTTTCCATTAAATCCCATTCATCCTGCGGGGTTAAATCTCTGTAGTTTGGCACTCTTTTGTAATGGGAATGGGCCACTAAATTCATTACATCCTCTTCCAGGTTTGCACCTGTGCAAGAAATAATTTGCACTTTATCCTTTCTGATAATCTCCGCAAACACTTTGCCTATTTCAGCAGTGCTCATAGCGCCAGCCAAAGAAACCAACATTTTTGAACCGCCAGCCAACTGATCTTCATAGCCTTTTGCGGCATCAACCAATGCAGCGGAATTAAAATGCAGGTAATACTTTTCAATAAATTGGGAAATTGCTCCTTTATTAGTCATATTCTTCGTCTTCGAATTTTGTGGTTTTATTGTTTGGTTCTTTAAAACCGCTTTCATTTCCGTAATCAGCATCTTCTGTATTGTCAAATTTGTAACTAAGCATTTTATAGTACAATTTAGCGGCTAAAAAATCGGATGATTTGTCTTTTTCATTTGGACAAAGTTCCATAATATCGAAACCTACCACATTTTTTTCCTTGAATATTTTTTTCAAAAAATCCAGGGTTTCATACCAAAGCAATCCTCCTGGCTCAGGTGTTCCTGTTGATGCCATCAATGAAGGATCTAAAGCATCCAAATCAAAAGTGATAAAGACATTTTTTCCCATTAAATCAATGGCATTTTCCATCCAGTAATCGTCGATGGCCATTTCATGGGCAAAAAATATTTTATCAGGATCCATCACACTTTTTTCCAAAATGTCCATACTGCGAATTCCCACCTGAATAAGATTTGTGTTCTGGCTGGCTTCATAAGCGGTGCAGGCATGGTTACAGCTTGACCCGTTATATTCTTTTCTTAAATCGGCATGCGCATCAATTTGAACCACCGTTAAGTCATTGAAACATTCGTTAAAAGCTCTGATTGTTCCAATAGAAACGGAATGTTCACCACCTAAAATGGTGACAAATTTGTTTTTTCTGATAAATGTTTTGGTCACTGCATGAACTGCGGCCACCATTTTTTCGGGTGAAGAATTTTCTGTTACGGCCTCTGCTAAATAAATGCCGTTTTTATAAACTTCAGAATCAGTTTCAATATCGTAAAGTTCCATATTATCTGAAGCATTCAAAAAAGCTTCAGGTCCCTTGTCGGCGCCTTTTTGCCAAGTGCTTGTTCCGTCATAAGGAACAGGAATCAATACTATTTTTGAAGTATCAATTTTGGCATATTGTTCAGATATCCCCGCGTAAGTTCTTTTATTCATAACCTAATATTTTTAAAAAATCGCTTGCTGTTTGTTTTTCTTTAAACACTTTAAATTCTAATTTACCTTCGTTATCTTTTGATATAATAATATGTTTTGGCTGCGGAATTAAGCAATGCTGCAATCCGCCATAACCTCCTATTGATTCCTGGTAAGCGCCTGTATTAAAAAATCCTAAATACAGTGGCTTTTCTTCTTTATAAACTGGCAAATAAATGGCGTTTATATGTTGTTCTGAATTGTAATAATCATCACTGTCACAAGTTAAACCGCCTAACAATACCCGTTCATAAACATCATTCCAACGGTTTAAAGGTAATAAAATAAATCGTTTATTTATAGCCCAACTGTCGGGTAACGTAGTAATAAATGATGAATTTATCATATTCCATCGTTCTCTGTCGTTTTGTTTTTTTTGATATAACACTTTATAAATGGCGCCTCCGCTCTCTCCTACCGTATAACTTCCAAATTCGGTAAAAATATGCGGAACCTGCACTTCGGCATCTTCACAAGCTTCTTTTATCTGGCTGATAATTTCATCAACCATATATTCATAATCGTAATTGAATGCCAATGAGTTTTTTATTGGAAATCCTCCACCAATGTTTAAGCTGTCTAAACCTGGACAAATTCTTTTCAAGCTGATGTAAACCTTCAAACATTTGCTCAATTCATTCCAATAATAGGCATTGTCCTTAATCCCTGTATTGATGAAGAAATGCAACATTTTTAAGTTAACCTTGTGGTTGTCTTTTACTTCGCGTCGGTAAAAATCGACAATATTTTTATAGCCAATTCCCAAACGTGAGGTGTAAAATTCGAACTTTGGTTCTTCTTCGGAAGCAATCCGAATCCCTATGTTTATTTTCTTTTTTAATCCGTTGGTAAGCAATCCTATTTCTTCATAATTGTCGATAATAGGAATGCAATTTTTATGTCCGCTATTGATCAATCGTTGAATGTTTGTAATGTATTCATCTCTTTTGAAACCATTGCAAAGAATATACGTTTTATCGGTTATTTTACCTTCCAACTTTAAGTTTTCAACAATGTCAATATCAATGGCTGAAGAGGTTTCAATATGAATGTCATTTTTTAAAGCTTCATCCAAAACGTGTTTAAAATGGGAACTTTTAGTGCAATAGCAATAACGATATTTGGCTTTATACTTATGCTTGTGCATTGCTTTTTCAAACATTGATTTTGCCCTTTGAATATTGTCGCTAATTTTTGGCAGAAAGGTAAATTTTAATGGCGTTCCAAATTCTTCAACCAGTTTCATGGTGTCAATATCATGAAAATGCAAGTTTTTATTGGGGTCAACAAAAAACTCTTCTTGCGGAAAATCGAAAGTTTGGCTAATTAAGTCGATATATTTTGTGTTCATTTAGTATTTTAATTTTACAATTAATAAGGTAGTCATTTTAGACTTATTATGTTCAAAAAAGTTTTCTTATATCTATACTCTTAATACTAAATAATTTTTTTCAAGCCGAACAACTTTCAACGGATTGAATAACTTTAAAATGTGATTAAATGAAGTCATTAAAGGCTTAATTCTTCGTTATATTTTTTAATAATGTTGTGTTTTAAAGACCTGCAAACATACAAGTTAGATGCTAAAAAACATACTTCTATCATGGCTGCCTTAAACATTGGCGCAAACTTATATAAAAAATCAATACAAATTAAAAAAAATCTATATTTATCGCGTAAAAACCAACTCATTTGCTGATGATAAATTCGCATCGAAAGCATAACCTTCCTTATTAAAATTTTTCAAACCATCTAAGGTTTCAATTTGATGATCAATAATGAAACGAACCATTAAACCTCTGGCTTTTTTGGCAAAAAAAGCAATGATTTTTAATTTTCCGTCTTTTAGATCCTTAAAAACAGGCGTAATTACTGGAACTTTCAACAATGCTGGTTTAACCGATTTAAAATACTCTGCGCTCGCCAAATTAATAAACAATTCATTGTCAGCGAGTTCTGAATTTAATTTTTCCGTAATTGTATTTCCCCAAAACTGATATAAATTTGCTGAATTTCCAACTTTTAACTTAGTTCCCATTTCCAAACGATAAGGTTGCATTAAATCAAAAGGTTTCAATAAACCATATTGGCCGGACAAAATTCTCAATTTATTTTGAAGCAAATCCAGTTTTTCAATCGACAACGTATAAGCATCCAATCCAACATAAACCTCGCCTTTAAATGCAAAAATTGCCTGGCGGGAATTCTCCGGACTAAAAGGCAATTCCCATTCTTGGTTTCTTTGCCAATTTAAATCGCCTAAATTTGGAGAAATACCCATTAATGCTGAAAGCTGTTTTGGAGATTTCTTCCTTAAAACCGTATTTATTTTTGAGGCTTCTTCCAAAAAAATTCCTTGGGTGAATTGATTTGTAGGAATAGGTGTTTCATAATCCAATGATTTGGCAGGTGATATTACTATTTTCATTTCTTATTTTTTGTCATTTTTTAGCTGAAATGTCATTCAACCAAGCAATTTTATTTTTAATCATTATTGTCCGGTTAAATTTTTCAAAACAAACAGGTCGCCCCGATGGGGCTTTAAATACTGAATTTTTCCATTTTTTTACAAACATTTCGCTCCTATGGAGCTTTTTTAGTCCCAGAGGGACGACCTGTCTGTAGAA
>JAUYUA010000091.1 GCA_030694935.1 Lutibacter sp.
ATGCTTTCAGCCGTGTTGCGCAGTGATATTGCCATAAAGGTAAGTATACAAATTATCAATGCATTTGTGGCTATGAGAAAAACCATAGCCAATAATCAGGGGATTATTCAGCGACTGGATGGGATGGAAAAAAAGCAATTGGAAACTGACCAAAAATTTGAAAAAATATTTGCTGCATTAGAAAAAACAGACGAGATACCACAACAAGGTGTATTTTTTGACGGACAAGTATTTGATGCCCATTATTTAATCTCCAAAATTATTGGCTCAGCAAAAAAAAATATTGTGCTTATTGACAACTATATTGACGAAAGCGTGTTGGTGCAATTGGGCAAAAAGAATAAAAATGTAAGCGTAATTTTACTCACCAAAAGTATCAGCGAACAATTGGCATTGGATGTGAAAAAAGCAAATGAACAATTTCCCACCATTAAGGCAATGGAATTTACAAAAAGCCACGACCGCTTTTTGATTATCGACCAAAACGAAGTCTATCATTTAGGCGCTTCGCTCAAGGATTTAGGAAAAAAATGGTTTGCCTTTTCTAAAATGGATAAAAATTCGGTAGAAAATATTTTAAACTCAATTTTGGAACTGATATGAGCGAAAACCAATTAATGCTTTCAGATATTGAAAACCGTATTTTCACAATTAGGGGAATACAAGTAATGGTTGACAGAGATTTAGCTGAAATGTATCAAGCCGAAGTGAAAAGACTTAATGAGCAAGTCAAAAGAAACAAAGACCGTTTTCCTATGCAATTTAGGTTTCAGCTTACCAATATCGAGAAAAATGAACTGGTCGCAAATTGCGACCGCTTCGAAAATTTGAAACATTCTTCCACAAATCCATTCGTATTTACGGAACAGGGAGTGGCAATGCTTTCAGCCGTGTTGCGCAGTGATATTGCCATAAAGGTAAGTATACAAATTATCAATGCATTTGTGGCTATGAGAAAAACCATAGCCAATAATCAGGGGATTATTCAGCGACTGGACGGGATGGAAAAAAAGCAATTGGAAATAAAAAATTAAACCCCGCCTAAAAAAAACAGTAACTGATATGACAAATAGCGATAAAACAAATTTACCCGAAGCCTATCAACAATTCCTTTCAGAAGTTGTAAATTTGGTACAACATCACCGTGTGGTTGCTATACAGGCCGTTCAAGCTATTTCTAATCAATTGTATTGGAATATTGGCGAGTTGATTATAAAAAGACAACAAGAATATGGCTGGGGTAAATCTATTGTTGAGCAATTGAGTAAAGATTTACCGCATCATATTGGTACTGCTGTCAGCTGGTCTCCTCGTAATTTACTGTTTATGAGACAAATAGTTGATGAATACTCAAATGTGAAACAAGCTGTTTCACATTTAGAAAAAGTCAAAAAACTCGTTTCAGAAATTCCCTGGGGGCAAAATATTTTAATTATTCAAAAAGTAAAGGATCCCGAAGCTCGACTATTTTATTTGCAAAGCACAATTAAAAACCGATACAGCCGAGCTGTATTATTACACCAAATTACAGCAAATGCTTATGGTAATTTTTTATTGCATAAATCACAACATAATTTTGAAACCGCTTTACCCGAGCATTTTTTAGAACAAGCACAAGAAAGCATCAAAAGTGTTTACAGCCTTGATTTTTTAGACATTAACAAACCCGTTACCGAACGCCAGCTTGAAGCCACTATGGTTGAAAAAGTAAAACGTTTGATGATGGAGTTAGGTTATGGCTTTTGTTTTATTGGAAACCAATACCGTATTTCATTAGGCAATAAAGACTATGCCATTGATTTGCTTTTTTACCATAGAATTCTAAAATGCTTGGTTGCAGTAGAATTAAAAGTAACCGAGTTTGAACCAGAATTTGTGGGCAAACTTGATTTTTATTTGCAATTAATAGATGAACAATTAAAACAACCCGATGATAAACCGAGCATTGGAATATTGCTTGTGCCGCACAAAGACCAACTGGAAGTAGAATATGCTTTGCGCATAGCAAACAAACCCATTGGCGTAGCACAATATACAATAAGCAAACAACTGCCTGTCGAATTACAAGGAATGCTGCCAACTGCCGCTGAGTTGAAACAAATATTAACCAAGAGTAAGTATGACTAATATGAAAAAAGGCGATGCCCCGAGCCTGCCGAAAGGTTGGGAAATAAAAAGGTTGGGAGATGTTTGTTACAGCAAATCATCAAATGTTTCTCAAAATCAGTTAGCCGATGAAGTTGGCGACTATCCAATTTTTGGAGCAAGTGGATTGATAAAAAATATAAGTTTCTATCATAGAGATAAACCTTATTTGTCAATCGTTAAAGATGGCTCTGGTTTTGGAAGAATTACTAAAATGGAGGCGTTTACTTCTGTAATTGGAACATTACAATATATTTTACCAAACGATGAAATAGATTTAGATTATCTAAATTATTCTTTAATGTCTGTTGATTTTAAAAAATATGTTCAAGGTGCAGCCATTCCACATATCTATTTTAAAGATTACAAGAATGAACCCTTTTTATGGATGCCACTTCCCGAGCAACAACGCATCGTAGCCATTTTAGATGAAGCCTTTGCCGCCATAGCCAAGGCAAAAGACAATGCTGAACAAAACCTTAAAAATTCCAAAGAACTTTTTGAGAGTTATTTACAAAATGTGTTTGAGAATAAAGGTGAAGGTTGGGAAGAGAAAACTTTGGGTCAGATTTCAAAAACATTTGGAAGAGGGAAATCAAAGCATCGTCCAAGAAATTTTTCGGGACTTTATGGTGGCGTTTATCCTTTTATTCAGACTGGAAACGTAAGAAATTGCAATCACTATATTACTGAATACACTCAAACTTATAATGAAGTTGGGCTTGCACAAAGTAAACTTTGGCCAGCAGGTACGATTTGTATTACAATAGCGGCAAATATTGCAGAAACGGGCGTATTGTCTTTTGATGCTTGTTTCCCTGACAGCGTTATTGGAATTGTAGTTGATGAAAAATTTGCCGATAGAGATTTTGTTGAATATTTATTGCAATCATTTAAGGTAAGAATAGTTGCATTAGGTAAAGGAGCAGCACAAGCAAATATAAATTTGGGAACTTTTGAGAATGAATTATTTCCATTTCCGTCTATAAAAGTCCAACAAGCCATTGTTCAAAAATTGGATGCCCTTTCCGCCGAAACCAAAAAACTTGAAGCCATATACCAGCAAAAAATAAATGATTTGGAGGAATTAAAAAAGAGTGTGTTGCAAAAGGCGTTTAGTGGAGAGCTTACTTCGCCAAGCTCAGTATTAAAAAAAGAGGTAATTTTATAAATTGAACTGTTGTATATTTTGCAATAGTTCAAAAATAGAAAAGTAGCAGTTTTAAAGAAGAAGGAATAGATTAAATAATGTGGTATGTGCAAAAAATGCACCTGCCAAATCGGATAAAGAAATGGAAAATCAAATAGAAATATTTATAACGAAAGATAATCAAACAGAAGTAAAGGTTCGCTTTGAACAAGAAACCGTTTGGCTTAATGCACATATGATTGCTTCTTTATTTACTGTAAATAGACCTGCAATTGTAAAACATATCCAAAATATTTATAAATCTAACGAATTGCCAGAAAACGCAACCTGTTCCATTTTGGAACAGGTTGCAGCAGACGGAAAATTGCGAAAAATGAAATTATATAATTTAGATATGATTTTATCGGTAGGTTATAGAGTAAATTCTAAAAGTGCTACTCAATTCCGCCAATGGGCAACTCAGCGATTAAAAGACTATCTGGTTCAGGGTTATGCCTTAAACGAAAAAAGATTAAAAGAAGCCAATGAAAAATTTATGGATCTGCAAAATGCCATAAAATTAGCGGCACAAGCAATAAATAGCGAAACCTTATCTACCGTTGAAGCAACAGGTATTTTAAAAGTGCTTCAAAATTATGCTTATGCGCTTGAAACCTTAGATAAATATGATCATCAGCAACTGTTAATTTCAAACATAACCCTTGGTGAAGTTAAAGAATTAAGCTACGAAGAAGGAAAACAATTAATTAAGCAATGGTCTGAAATACAAAATACCGGTGAACTTTTTGGCAGAGAAAAAGATGCTTCATTTAAAAGTTCATTAAGAAGTATTTATCAAACCTTTGATGGCAATGATGTATATCCAAGTATTGAAGAAAAAGCAGCAAATTTACTTTATTTTATAGTGAAAAACCATTCATTTTCCGATGGCAATAAACGAATTGCGGCAGGTTTATTCGCCTACTTTTTAGATAAAAACAATATGCTTTTTAAAAATGACGGAAGTAAAATTCTTGATAACAACGCGTTGGTGGCCATAACCATAATGATAGCCGAAAGTAAATCGGAAGAAAAAGACATAATGGTAAAACTGGTGGTCAATTTAATAAACAGCAATAATTAAATGCTATGAACGAAGCAGAAACTAGAGCAGAATTAATTGACCCCAAGTTAAAGGCTTGCGGTTGGGGTATTGTAGAGGGTTCTAAAATCCTTCGTGAGTACAATATTACCGCAGGTAAAATAAAAACTGGCGGCATAAGAGGAAAAATGCTCACTGCCGATTATGTATTGGTTTATAAAGGAATTAAATTAGCCGTAATTGAAGCCAAAAGCGATAATTTGGGCGTTGGTGAAGGTGTTGCACAGGCAAAACAATATGCGGAAAAATTAACGTTAGAAACCACTTATTCCAGTAACGGAAAAGAGATTTATGGCATCTGCATGAAAACTGGCGCCGAAGGTTTGGTTGCAAATTACCTAACGCCGGATGAACTTTGGGATAAAACATATCCGAAAGCAACAACTAAAGTGGCTGAGCTTGCCGAAGTTTGGAGAGAGAAATTTTCTGCCATTCCTTTTGAAGACAAAAGCGGTACTTGGCAATTGCGGTATTATCAGGAAATTGCAGTGAATAATACTTTAGAAGCAATAGCCAATAAAAAAGACAGAATTTTATTAACCTTGGCAACAGGAACCGGGAAAACAGCCATTGCTTTTCAAATTGCGTGGAAATTGTTCCAAACTCGTTGGAATTTATCTGCCCCAAGCTCAGACTACGTTTCAAGACGTCCACGAATTTTATTTTTGGCCGACAGAAATATTTTAGCCGATCAGGCATTCAACTCTTTTTCTGCTTTTCAAGATGATGCTTTGGTGAGAATAAAACCAAGTGAAATAAAAAAGAAAGGCAAAGTGCCTACCAACGGCAGTATTTTCTTTACCATTTTTCAAAGTTTTATGTCTGGTCAAGACAAAGACGGAAACCCAATTCCGAATTATGGACAATATCCATCAGACTATTTTGATTTTATTATTATTGATGAATGTCATAGAGGCGGCGCAAATGATGAAGGAAACTGGAGAGGGATTTTAGAATACTTTTCACCTGCAGTACAGTTGGGTTTAACGGCAACACCCAAACGAAAAGACAATGTTGATACTTATAAATATTTTGGAGAACCAGTTTATGTTTATTCCCTAAAAGAAGGCATAAATGATGGATTTTTAACGCCATTTAAAGTAAAACGCATCCAAACAACCCTTGATGAATATATTTATACCAGTGATGATGATATTATTGAAGGTGTTGTAGAGGAAGGCAAAACCTATGTGGAAAGAGATTTTAATAAAATTATTGAAATAAAAGCAAGAGAGGCAAAACGTGTTCAGCTTTATATGGATGTAGCCAATCAAAATGAAAAAGCCCTAATTTTTTGCGCCACGCAAGACCACGCTGCTGCGGTTCGCGATTTGGTGGCTTCGTCACATTCAGCCACCAAAAAGGTTACTGAGCCTGTCGAAGTAAATTACTGTGTTCGTGTAACGGCAAATGATGGAGTAATAGGCGAACAGTTTTTAAGGGAATTTCAGGACAACGAAAAAACAATCCCAACCATTCTTACCACATCGCAAAAACTATCTACCGGCGTTGATGCAAGAAACATTAGAAACATAGTGCTAATGCGACCAATAAACTCAATGATAGAGTTTAAGCAAATTGTTGGTCGTGGCACACGTTTATTTGAAGGCAAGGAATTTTTTACTATTTACGATTATGTAAATGCCTTTCATCATTTTTCCGATCCGGAATGGGATGGTGAAGCGTTGCCTTGCGATGTTTGCGGACAAGTAGTTTGTGAATGTGAAGATACGCCCAAAACAGATCCAAAAACTTGTAAAGTATGCGAACAAACACCTTGTATTTGCGAAAAATCAGTAAAAGAACTTTGTGAAAAATGCGGAGAAAGCCCTTGTGTTTGCAGTAAAAAAGTAAAAATAAAATTGCGAAACGGAAAGGAATTTGAAATACAGCATATGATATCAACTTCTTTTTGGAGTGCAAGCGGCAAGCCTATTTCTGTTGAAGAATTTTTAAATAACTTATTTGGTGAATTGCCAAACCTTTTTAAAAACGAAGAGGAACTTAGAACACTTTGGAGCAATCCGTTAACACGAAGAACTTTATTGGAGAAACTGGATGATGCAGGTTTCGGAAAGGATGAATTAAAAACATTGCAAACATTAATTGATGCCGAAAAAAGCGACCTGTTTGATGTGCTTGAATTTGTCTTTAACAGCGATGTAAAACCAATGACAAGAGAAGCACGTGTTGCAGCAGCACAGGGAACAATTTTCACCTTATTAAATGACAAGCAAAAAGAATTTATAGAATTTGTGTTGACCAAATATATTGAAACCGGCGTTGAAGAATTGGATCAGGATAAACTGCCAATTTTACTGACCAACAAATATCAATCGCTGGAAGACGCCAAAGAAGTCTTGGGCGATGTCGGCAATATAAGCTCGTTATTTATTGAGTTTCAAAAGTATTTGTACCAACGCGGCGTTGCTTAATTTATTTTGAAAAAATGAAGCTGGGTTGATGAAAGTTGACATTAAAGAATTAAATATAGAAGATCCAATTGAATACTTCTATACTTTTTTCAATCCTGAAATTGAAAAAAAGGTTTGCAGTTTTTGTTGAAAACAATACAAATGTAAAAGATATCATCATAAAAACAGATCGCAAAAAAATCGATGCGATTTTAACCAACCTCATCAAAAATGCCATTAAATATACCAATGAAGGTTTGATTATATTAAGTTATGACAAAAAAGGAGATTTTCTTGAATTTTCTGTTAAAGATACTGGTATTGGGATTCCAAAAAACAGGCAAGAAGCCATATTTGAACGATTTATACAGGCCGATATTTATGATAAAATGGCACTGCAAGGGGCAGGATTGGGTTTGTCAATCACCAAAGCGTATATTGAAATGCTTGGTGGTAAAATTTGGGTAGAAAGTGCAGGTAAAAATTTAGCTCAAGGCAAGGCAAAAGGTTTTGCGTTTTATTTCACCATTCCCTGCAATACGAGTCCAATAATAAAAACCGATACCCAAATAGCTGCCATTACAGCTTTTAATGACAATTAAAGATGAAAACCTGAAAATATCAATTGCCGTAAACAATGAAGCGTCAATAATGTTGCTGTTAACAATTGTTGAGGAGTATCCCTCAGCAATAGTAATGGCAAGAAAAGGTGCTGAAACTTTTCAAAAAAGTGGCTTTTGAACACAAAAAACAGTTGCCCGTTAAATGCCCGTTAAACGAATGTAAAAGAGAGCGGCTACATTTTCAAGTAAAGGCTTCATAAGAGTGCTGCTCTAATCTATTATCGCAACAAAAAAACCACTGTTTAAATGCCGCTAAAAAAGCCTAAAATATATTTTTGCTTTATTATAATAAGCATTGAAGAAACCTTTTAAATAATATTGATTGTTCAATTATAATATGCATATTTGCAGCAAATTATAAGTGGTTCAAAACTTAAAAAAAGCAGAAACCTGCGTTTAAAAATAAATAGTACATTTTTATAAATAAACGGCGTGTTTTTTTACATTAATTGACATTTATCATTGTTTCTTAAAGGATTACTTAATAGTTTTGTATGAATAACAATTTTAACCTATTTTTTAATGAATTACCCCGAGGCAGAGCCATCGAGGTATCAATAGGAAGAAAGCCAAATTTTAGTTTGATGAAAACCTAAGGTTTTCAAACTTTCCTCTATACCCCGAGGCAGAGCCTCGAGGAATTTTGATGATTAAAACCTTAATATTTACCCATAATTCTAATTAAAATGAAAAAACAATTACTCTCTTTCGCAGCTATTATACTTATAGCCGGTTTTTCAACCAAAATGATGGCTCAAACTACCAATACTGATTCTGCTACTTCTGATGCTTTTGCTACAATTGTTAGTCCAATTTCAATTACCCACGATGGTATTGATTTAGAATTTGGTACTATTATTTCTGGAGTAGGTACAGTTACAGTAACTACAGGAAGTGTAAGAAGTTTTACAGTAGCAGCTATGAATCCTGGTGACCAAGGTGCGACGCCAACGGCGGCGGTATTTAGTGTTGCGGGTCAACCAAATTACACTTATTCTATAGCGTTTACAAATGCTACTGAAACTTTAACTGAAACCGGATTCGATACTATGAGTGCAGGTACTTTTGTTGCCTCTACTTTAAGTGAAGGAATTGGTGCAGTTGGTACACTTGATGGAAGTGGTGATGACACATTAAATGTTGGAGCAACGCTAACTGTAACTGCTGGCCTTAACACTGGTTTATACACAGGTTCATTTGAAGTAACCGTAGCTTACAACTAAATACTCATTTCATAACAAACCCAAGTAACTTGCGAGTAAAGTTGTTTGGGTTTGTTTTTCAATTACTAAAAAGTACACTAATGAATTTAAAAGTTAATGATACTTTTATCAATATATACCCGTTTAAATACATACTGCTTTTTGTTTTTCTAACAGCAAATATAAGTCCTGTATTTTCACAAGGCGATTTATTAATTTATCCTAAACGCGTAGTTTTTGACGGAAAGAAAAAGGTTGAAAAACTGGTGATCTCTAACACGGGAAAAGATTCTGCAGTGTATAATATTTCATTTTTAGAATACAAAATGAATGAAAATGGCGAACTTAAAATAATCTCAGCGCCCGAGGAAGGCATAAACTTTGCTTCGTCTCACGTTCGGGTTTTTCCTCGTAAAGTTACCTTAGCACCCGGTGAAGGACAAACAGTAAAAGTGCAGCTCAACAACACACAAAACCTATCAAATGGCGAATACCGCTCCCATTTGTATTTTAGGGCCGAAGAAGAAAAAGGGCCTTTGGGGCAAACCGGCAAAAGAAAGGATTCTACCATCTCTGTAAAATTGACACCTATTTATGGAATTTCAATTCCTTGTATCGTGCGTATTGGAGAAAATACCACTTCCGCAGCGATATCAGACATACAATTTGTTGAAGAAAACATTTTAAAGTTTAAGTTAAACAGAACAGGAAATATGTCGCTTTATGGCGATTTTACGATAAATTATATCGCTTCCGACGGCAAAATTTACGAAGTGGCTAAAACAAAAGGTGTTGGTGTTTATACACCAAACCTTATAAGAAATATGGAAATTAAATTAAAAAAACCAGAAAATGTTAACTTTACTGGTGGTAATTTTAAAGTAATATATTTTCAAAACGAAAGTAAAAAGGTTCTTGCAGAAAACGATCTAAAGCTGTAAAACATGACTATAATGTTTAAGTCTTTTATTACAAATGATACATTTAAAACGAAATACACTTAATTTACTGCAATTGTTGTTATACACAACGGTGTTTCTTTTTATAACCAATTTAGCTGCCCAACCAGCCTTACCAAACAGACAAATTACAGTTTTACCAACGCAACCCATAGATTTTGGTGTTTTTGTGGTAAACGGAGGCGGCACTATTAAAGTAGATTACCAAGGAAATTTAACTACCGTTGGTGTTATATCCATAAACACAACTACCGTTACGCCCGCTATTTTTGAAATTAAATTGTGCCAAGGAAGAAATGTAACCATAGTTTATGATTACTCCGTAATGTTAAATGGCAGCAATGGCGGCCAGCTTGAACTTATTATTGGCCCTACGGAAAAAGGCATCAGCGGTGATGAGTTTCCGGTCGACAATAATTGCGATTTTATTACCATTCTTAGGGTTGGAGGCACACTTGTTGTGCCTTCCAATGCTGTGCCTGGCGTATATATAGGCAGTTTTCCCATAACTTTTACGCAAGAATAAATGAATTTTTATAAACCATATAATTTCTCTTTTTTTCTAAAAATTTCCAGAAAATTAAAGGGAATGGCTGTGGTTTTTTTATTCTTTAATACTATGGCAATTCAAGCCAATGATTTTTTTAAAGAGATTCCCCTCGAACCAATAAATACATTTGATGAAGTGCCTGTTGAAATCATTGTAAAAGGGTATTTAAGGTTTGAAGCCGATGTAATTATTACAGATAAGCAATTAGTATATGTGAATGTGGCAGAATTGTTTAAAAATTTAGGAATTCTTTGTGTTGTTGAAAATAATGGAAATATTTTAAAAGGATTTATTGAAAATGAAAGCATACGCTATGTCATTGATTTTGATGCAAAACAAATTATTAGAGGTGACAGAAATATTAAATCTGACAATGGAATTGTAAAAGAACTGGGTGCCATTTATGTTGAAACTGGTATCATTAATGAAGCATTTGGGTTAAATATGCTATTTAATTTTAGATCATTGACCATTAAACTGGATGCGGATTTTGAATTGCCGATGGTAAAACAAGCAAGACTTGAAAAAATGCGTCAAAATATATCAAAGCTTCAATCTAAGAATGAAACAGTAATTGATACCGTTATAGGCAGAAATTACCATCTTTTTAATGGAGGCGCAATGGACTGGTCTGTTTCATCAAATCAGGCAGAAGGAGAAAAAATAAACAACAGATTCTCATTAGGTTTGGGCAGCGAATTATTATACGGAGAAGCTAAAGTGGCATTCAATTATTACGACCAAACAAAATTTGACAAACGACAGCTTTATTACAATTGGCGTTGGGTAGATAATGACAACAAGTATATCAAACAAGCCCAGGTTGGAAAAATAGGCGCGCAAAGTATCGCTTTTTTAGGAGCGCCAGTAGTAGGTGCGAGTTTTAACAATTCACCAAATACCGTTAGAAAAGCTACGGGAACTTATACCATTAGTGAATATACTGAACCTAACTGGACTGTAGAATTGTACATCAATGATGCTTTAGTAGATTATACTCAGGCCGATGCATCGGGTTTATACATTTTTAAAGTGCCTATTGTATATGGCTACACTACGTTAAAATTAAAATTCTACGGACCTTTAGGAGAAGAGCGCATTGAAGAGAAAACAATGAATACGCCTTATACTTTTATGCCGGCAGGTGTACTTGAATACAATGTGTCGGGCGGTATTTTAGAAGATGATGAAAGCAGCAATTTTGGGCGTGGTGAAGTTAATTTTGGTATCAACAGGTTTGTAACCATAGGCGGTGGGATGGAATATTTATCAAGTATTGCGGATAATCCTTTAATCCCTTTTGCCAATGTGGCGTTTCAGCCATTTACTAAGATGGTGGTTAATATGGAATATGCCCACAATGTAAGTTTAAAGGGATTGTTAAATTACTATTTTGGCAGAAGTGCTTTTTTAGAAATTGATTACAGCAAATATGTTGAGGGCCAGGAAGCCACGCTTAACAAAACGAATGAAGAACGAAAAGCGCGCCTGTCATTGCCTTTTAAAATAAGCAGAATAAGCGCAACCACAAAATTGAGTTTTAACCAATATGTGTATGATGCTTTTAACTTTAATCAGGTTGATGCTTTGATTTCCGGTCGTTATAAAAACTATTCGGCCAACGCTTCTGTAGCTTCTAACTGGATAAATAACAAGGATCCTTTTATGACTTCAACTGTTGTGCTTTCAGGCAAAATGAGAAATGGACTAACAATTCGTCCGTCACTTCAATACAATATTACAGAAAACAATATGATGCGTATTCGCGCAGAAGTTGAAAAACGCGTCACTAAAATGTCTTTTTCGGCATCTTATGAGAGAAATATTCAATACGGAACAGACAATCTATTTTTTAGTTTTAAATACGATTTACCTTATGCGCGTACCGGTTTTTCTTCATCATATTATAATAACAGATTCAGTTTTTCTGAAAGTGCCCAGGGAAGCTTGGCATTTGGGGCTGGCAATGAATTGGTGCACCTAGGCAATAATTCTGCCTTGGGTAAAGGCGGAATTTTATTGTATCCGTTCCTTGATATCAATCAAAATGGAATAATGGATACCAATGAACCTATGGTAAAACTATCCAAGGTTAGAGTTTCAGGAGGAAAAGCAACCTACAATAACAAAGATTTTGTGGTTAAAATTCCCGATTTAAATGCCTTTATCAATTATAATATAGAATTTTCTGATACTGATTTAGACAATATTTCCTGGCAATTTAAACATAAAACGTATCAGGTTTTGATTGATCCAAATCAATACAAAAAAGTTGAGATACCAATTTTAGTGATGGGAGAAGTAAATGGAATGGTAGCGATGCAAACCAACATTGATAAAGCTGGCCAAGGACGCATTACCCTTCATATAGTTGATCAAAAAGGAAATAAAGTTGCAGAAACATTGAGTGAATCGGATGGTTATTTTAGTTATTTAGGTTTAAAACCAGGTAATTACAGTGTCAAAATCGATCCGGAACAATTGCGAAAACTCAACTATCAATCCTCACCGAAAAATCAAACTTTTACTATTGAAAAATCTGAAGAAGGCACTATCATAAACGGAATTTCATTTGTGCTAAAAGCCCTAGAATCGGAATCTGAAAAAGATCTTCATAAAACTGAAGCAATTGAAGATAAAGCAGACGAAAATGTTATTGATTTAATGCCGCAAGGTAAAAATGCAGATCCATCTTTTGGCAGAATTTCTGAAATTAATGGCTCTTTCTTTACCGTACAAATAGGTGTTTATAAAGAACCTAAAACTAAAAAACAACTTAACAACCTGTCTCCCGTTTTTTATGAAGCACTGCCAAATGGAACGATCCGTTATGTATATGGCACTTTCGACAATATCGATGCGGCTAACAATGCCAAAAATGGCCTCATTTTTAAGAATATTAAAGGCGCATTTGTTATTTCCTATAACAATGGAGAAATGGTTAGCCCTAAAGATTTAGTTACCAAAATATTAATAGAAATGCCAACAGATTCTTTAGTTTCAAAACAAAGGCTTGGCTGGACTGTAAACAGAAACGTAAACACCAATTATACCCGTGCCTTTGACATAAAAGAATTGTTTTATACGGTTCAAATAGGCGCTTTTAAAAACTATGTAACTTCTGCACAATTGCAATATTTATCTCCAATATTTTATGAAGTGATTCCTAACGGAAATGTACGGTATGTGTTTGGAAAATTTGATACACAAAAAGATGCAAAAGCCGGCAAAAATAAAGCAATTGGAAAAGGAATAAAGGATGCTTTTGTGGTGGCTTATAAAAACGGAGAACAGGTTAATGCTTACTCACTCAAAAAAGTAAAGGTAACGGATAAAGGCAATAGTGAAGTATATGGAACGGTTAACATGAAAATTCAAAATGAGATAGAAACCGTGAAAAATATTAATTTATTTTTATTCAATCAAAATGGATTTATGGTAGGCGCAACCAGTACCGATGAAAAAGGCGGATATTATTTTGCAAATTTAATTCCTGGAAACTATTCTATTAGAATAGACACCAATCATTTGGAAGATTTTAATTATGAAGCTGTTCCTGCGATACATCATATAAAAATTAAAGAAACCAAAGAAATTGGGGTGTTAAAAGGATTGGATTTTACAGTAACCAAGCTAAATAAAAAATAAAATGAAAACAAAATTATTAGGTTTCGTTCTGTTTTTAGTTGTTCAATACAATGTTTTTGGGCAAGCGGCTGCGAGTTGGAATTATAATACACAGACTGGTACGCTGGGTTCTACGTATGCGTGGATAGACTGTACCGCAGGAACAAACATTGTTAGCGGTGATGACACACAAGCGTCTATTTCCTGGCCATTCAATTTTAGTTTTTACGGCAATAATTATACTACTGCCAACAGTTTAAGTGTCGCCACCAATGGTTTTATTCGACTTGACGGGGTTGCCAATGGTGGAAACTACTCTGCAGCTAGTTCCTACGACCTGACAAGTACCGCCACAACTTTTGGGCAAATTATAGCGATGGGAATTTATGATGATTTTGTTGGCAAAACGACAGCTTCCTGGGTACGGTCATTAGTAACCGGTACTGCACCTAACAGAATATTTACCATTGAATATAATAATATTGAAATTAATTATAATGCTGGCTTATATGCCAATATTCAGGTGAGTTTTTATGAATCCACTAATATTGTTGTGCTGAAATTTGGAACTGATAATGTCACTCAAGCTGGTGCGGACATAGGGATTCATAGTGGCGTAGCTAATTATTTTCACAAATGGCAAGAAGTTACCAGCGGCACAAATAATACATGGATTGAATATACGGCTTCAAATATTGAAGTAAATGCTACAATAGGCACTTTAACAGCCAATTATCCATCTCTTAAAGCTGCTTTTGATAAAATTAATGACGGAACGCACAAAGCAGAAATAACTATTAAAATCAAAAGTAGCACTACCGAAGGATCTTCCGCCATTTTAAATGCCAGCGGTACCGGAAGTTCAAGTTATTCATCTGTTTATATCTATCCCACCGAAACAGGGTTATCGATTAACGGCAATCTGGCAACACCTTTAATTGATTTAAATGGCGCCAGTAATGTAACCATTGACGGTAGGGTAAATGCAACGGGTACAACAAAAGATTTGAGCATCGTAAACTCAAGTACATCTTCTGTAGCAGGCACTTCAACCATTCGTTTTATCAATGGTGCGTCAAACAATAACATAAAATATAATACCATTAAAGGTTCAGAAACATTGGCTACTAGTGGTGTTGTATTCTTTTCAACCTCAACCGCCCCAAGCGGAAATAATACAAACACCCTTGACAATAACAATATAACCAATGCTGCCGATGTTAACAGGCCTGTAAATGCCATTTTTTCTCTCGGAACTGCCGGAAAAGAAAATAGTGGAAACATTATCAGTAACAATAATATTTTTGATTTCCTCAAACATGCTACTGCTTCTAATGGAATTTTCCTTTCTACCAATACAACATCTTTTACCATTGATGGTAATAGTTTTTACGAAACAGCTCCTTTTATCCCTACGGCTGCAGTAACATATAATGCCATAAATATTGTAAATACAACAGGAAATAATTTTACCGTAATTAATAACTTTATAGGAGGGAATGCCGCATTATGCGGAGGTACACCCTGGACAAAAACCAACGCTTCTAATAATGTTTTTAATGCTATAATCTTAAATGTGGGAACGTCCACGGTCAGTTTTGTTCAAAACAATACCATTCAAAATATGCATTGGAGCAACTCTGGTAATGCTGTATGGACTGCCATTGCTGTAGCGGGTGGTGCTGTAAATATTGGAACTACAACTGGCAATACAATAGGGGCCGCAACTGGCACAAGCGCTGTTACAGTTACTGCAGCTACAACCGGTTTAAATGTATATGGCATAAATATTACCGGCACAGGTACGGTTGATTGCCAAAACAATACGATTGGTTCAATTACTTCGGCAAATGGAGCGACTTTGGCAAGTAATATTTATGGGATCAATAAATCGGCGGTTGCTGGAAATGTTATTATCAGCAAAAATAAAATTGGAAGTGCTGTTACCGCAAACAGCATAAATGCCAGTTCAACAAGTACCGCTAATGCACAATTAGTTTATGGTATTTATAATGCAGGTACTGGAACCATTGAAATATCGAATAACTCTATTTCGAAACTCAACAATAGCACAACAAACACCACTGTTGGAACATTGGGAGTTGTAAATGGAATTACTTCTGTAAACGGAACTTTAACGGTTTCCAACAATGTAATTTACGATTTATCCATTGCAAATGCCAATACCAATACTTTAAATAATGCCTCTGTTTGTGGTATAGCGCTTACCGGAACAGCAAATGCTAAAACCGTATCAGGAAATACTATCTATAATTTGTCTAACACTTATGTTTCGTTTGCTGGTCATGTAATAGGATTGTATTTTGCCGGAGGTACAGCCGCTAACATTGTTTCAACAAATTTCATTCATAGTCTTTCGGTAACTGGAGCCAGTTCGGTTGCGGCAAGTATATACGGGATAAAAATGGCTACTGGGGCCACCACCTACTCTAACAACATTATCAGTTTGGGGGGAAATAGTAGAACAACCGTTTATGGCATTTACGAAACGGGTGCAGTCAATAACAATAATAACCTCTATTTTAATACAATTTACATTGATGGAAGCTTGGCTTCGGGAACCACCAATAAATCCTATGCTTTATGGAGCAATGCGTCTACCAATGTTCGGAATTTCAGAAATAACATTTTTATGAATGCCCGTTCAACCGAAGGAGGGGCAAGTTTACATTATGCTGCTTATTTTAATTATACGGCAAGTACCAATATAACGCTAAACTACAACGATTATTTTGTGTTGGGTAGCGGAGGGATAATTGGTTGGTGGAATGTTTTAAATAAAACGGTATTACCAATTATTACAGGACAAGATGGTAACAGTTTGGCAATTAACCCCAATTTTTCTGCAGCAGGAGGAACAATTGCCTCAGATTATGTAACATCCGCTTCATTGCCGGGTGTTGCCATAACGGGTTTTGCTACAGATTATAATGGCGTTACTCGCAGCGATCCACCGAAAATGGGTGCCTTGGAATCGGGTACGGATTTTATATGGCAAGGAAATACAAGTACCAATTTTGCAACAGCTTCTAACTGGGTAAATGGAGTTGTACCTACCGATGGTGCTGATATTTCGTTTGCGGCAACACCAACAAATGATTGTTATTTAGACCAAAACAGAATCCTAAAAAATATAACCAACGCGAGTGCCAAGAAATTTGTAGTTAACGGGAAGCAGTTTACCTTAACAGGTGCTATAATTGCGGCTACAGCTAACCAAATAGATGCTTCAGCGGCTTCGTCTGTACTTTTGTTTGCCGGAACCGCTGCGCAAAATATACCATCCAGTGTTTTTGTAAGCAATACCATTGATGGTCTGACCCTTAATAATAGCAACGGATTAACACAAAACGGGAACATTATAGTTCAAACAAACCTTATACTTACCAATGGTGCCTATACCATTGGACCAAATACTTTAACACTAAATGGATCTGTTTCAACAACAACAGGCACTTTAACCGGTGGAAGTTCATCCAATATTATTGTTGGAGGCAGTGGCGCAAGCACCAATTTACCGGTAATAGCGCTTAATAATTTAACACTAAATCGTTCTAACGGGATTGGTTTAGGAGGAAATATATCTGTTGCAGGTACATTAATTTTAACTTCAGGAACATTAACTGTTGGAGCCAATACATTCACAATTTCTGGAAATGCACCTGCAAGAACCTCAGGAAATATTGATGTAAGCAATGCAGGAGCAAGTTTGTTTTTTACAAATTCAGCTGCGATAACGCTTCCGGCTTCTGTATATACAGGAAATGTAAATAATTTAACGATTAACGGAGCAGGTATTACTGCAGGTGATAATTTAAACGTAAACGGTATTTTAAACCTGCAAAGTGCAAATCCATCATCCATAAAAGGAAGTTTGGATATGGGCGCTAATACATTGAATATGGGGGCAAATGCAACAACTATAGGAATTGGTGATGTAACAGGGATTGTAAAAAGAGAGCATACTTTTACTGGTGGTATTGAATACAGTTTTGGTAATCAATACACGTCTATTGTATTTTCTAATGTTGTAGGTGGTGTAAAACCAGCTTGGATTAGTTGTAAAATAGCAATTGGAACTGCACCAAGTTGGAGAACTGAAGCAATCAACAGAATTTACAGTTTTGCACAGGACGGAACAGGTACAGACAGGACTGTTACACGATTACACTACCTTGATACTGAATTGCACGGAACAGAAACTGATGAAAGCAAACTTGTTTTTTGGGACGCTTATCCAGGTCCAACTTTTACCAATACATTTCCTCGTAGTAAATCTAACAGCAACGCTTCACAAAACTGGGTAGAGTTAACAGGTATGGCTATCAATTTTATAGCTACTTCTAGTGTGCTAGATGTGAAACAATGGGGATTGAGTTATACCAATGTAACAAAAAAAATATGGACAGGAAATGGTTCCCCAACTTTTGCTGGAGACTGGAGTTTACCGGGGAACTGGAATGGAGGAGTGCCGCTTGCAACAGAAGATGTTTTAATTCCGGCCATACTTCCTATAGATACAAACGGGTATCCTACCAGAAATATCAATAGTGGAACCGTTCCTGCTGTTGCAAAAACGATTGAAATTGAACCGGGCGCATCTGTTACCGTTGATAATTATGACATTACGGTATATGGAAGCACAGGTGCTTGGATTAACAATGGAACTTTTAATGCCGGTACTGGGAAAGTCATTTTTAACCACGGAATTCCTTCTGAAATTGCAACCATCGCAGGAAATACAAATTTCTACAATATTGAAGTAGGACCAAACACAACTTTACAACCTGTGGCAGGCAATTATTTGAGTATAGCAGGGGTAGGAAGTGCTTACGCAACGAGTATTGTAGATTTTTCAACTGTAAACAATACGGTAGAATGGAATGGTGTAAATCAAATGATTGTAAATCCAAATGGAATTGGTGGAAACTATGGCTATTATAATTTAATTTTAAGCGGTAGCGGCACCAAAACAATGCCTACTTCTGCAATGAATATTGCTAATAATTTTATTTTAGCAGGAACAGCGAGTGCTACTGCACAATCTGCATTAACCATTGGTGGTGAAATGCACGTAGAAGCAGGAACTGCTTTTATAACAGGTGTTTTTAATCATAGTGTAGGAAGTATTTTTGATGTGGATGGAACTTTTACGGCTTCCGTTGGGAGTACAATTACATTGAATGGTACAACAATCCAATCAATTATAGCTAGTGTTCCAGTTGTTTTTGAAAATTTAATTATTGCTAATACGTTTGCTGTTAATATATTTACTGATGTTACGGTTAACGATGTACTAACACTTAACAACGGAAACTTAAATGTTGGAACTACAACTTTATCAATCAATGGAGGTCTTGTAAAAACTTCAGGTTTTATAGCCGTAAACCCAATATCTTCTCTAACTTTTGGCGGAACAACAGCCTTAACTTTGCCAAGTTCATTGTTTCTCAATCCACCTTCAATTAACAATTTAACAGTTAACCGTACAGGTGGTGTTATTGCGGGTTCTGATTTTACCATAAATGGCATTTTAAATCTACAAAGCGCTAATCCATCAGCAAATATTGGAAGTTTTGATGCAGGGAGTTACATTTTAACTATGGGCGGTTCAGCGACCAATATTGGTGTAGGAGATGTTACAGGAAAAATTAAACGCACTACCATTTTACCAAATATTGAATACTCCTTTGGAAATCCATATACAAGTGTGACATTTCCAAATATTGGTACATTGCCAACAGAAATAACCCTTAAAATAAATATTGGCACAGTGCCAAGTTGGAAAGCGGATGGCGTTAAACGAATTATAGATATTAGTCAAATTGGAGGAAGCGATACAAAGGCAGTACTTAAGGCGCATTATCTCGATAGTGAATTAAACGGATTGGATGAAAATGATTTAAGCTACTTTAGTTATATAATCCCAAGTACCACTTTGCTAGATCGCGGAGTGACCCAAATAAATACCACTGATAATTGGTTGACTTTAAGCAATGCAAATTTCGGTAATCTTCCCCCAAGCTTTGGGGTAATAGAACACGGTTTTGGAGTTTCAACTTCAAATGTGATTACTTGGGATGGTTCTGAAAGTATAGATTGGTTTGATCAATACAATTGGACTCCTGCTTTTGCCCCTTCAATAACAAAAATTGTCATAATTCCTGATGCTGCTACAACGCCTAATGATCCTTTAATCACAGCAAGCGCCAGCAGTACTATCAAAAACCTTGACATACGACTTGGTGCGATTTTAAATGCGGGAGCTGGTTCACAACTTACTTTAGTAGGAACTGCAGGTGCTTGGAACAATACCGGCGCTTTTAATGCAAGTACTGGGAAAGTCATTTTTAACCACGGAATACCTTCTGAAATTGCAACCATCGCAGGAAGTACAAATTTCTACAATATTGAAGTTGGGGAAAACACAACTTTACAGCCCGTGGCAGGCACTATCTTAAGAATTGCAGGAGCAGGAACTGCTGCTATTACGAGTGTTGTAGATTTTTCAACAGTAAATAATACAGTAGAATGGAATGGTATTGGCGCAGTCCAAACAATTGTAAATCCAAACGGAATTACTCCCAATAGCGGCTATTTCAATTTAATTATAAGTGGAAGCGGCACTAAAATAATGCCTGCCACTACAATGACTGTGAATGGTAATTTTAGTACTTCAGGAACTGCAACGGTTACTGCTGATGAAGTTTTAGTCGTACTTGGAAACACATTAGTTGGTAATGGTTCAACTTTTGAAACAGGAAATTTCAATCATTTATTGGCTGGCAATTTCGAAAACAATGGAACATTTACGGGAACATCAGGTGGTACTATAACCTTTAATGGAACAACTTCACAAACCATTTCAGGAACTTCAACAACCAGCTTTGATAATTTAACCATAGACAATTTACTTAACGTCACCCAAACTTCTGATATAAATGTAAACAACGTTTTATTATTAAACGGCGGAAATTTAATTGTTGGGAACGTAACCTTAGGTATCAACGGAACCATCAGTAATCCTTCAGGTGACATTGAAGTAAGTACTGTTTCTAACCTAAGTTTTGGAGGAACAACAGCTTTAATAATTAACAACAATTTGTTTTATACAACTCCTTCTCTGAATAATTTAACCATCAACCGTTCGGGCGGAGTTACATTGGGGAATCAAAGTATGGGTATTGGCGGAACTTTAGCCTTAACTTCAGGAACCCTTACGCTGATGGCAAACACACTTACTTTGTCTGGAAATTCACCAACCCGAATATCCGGGAATATTGACGCCAGCAATAGCATTGCAGAGATGGCATTTACAAACAGTTTAGCGATCACACTTCCAACTGATTTTTTTAGTGGTAATGTTGCCAATTTTAAAGTAAATGGCAGTGGTGGCGTTATTTCAAATGGAAATATAGCACTTAGCGGAATATTGAATTTGGAAAGTGCAAATCCTTCAGCAACCAAAGGAAGTTTGGATATGGCATCAACATCTGAACTAAGTATGGGTGCAGTGGCAACTACAATAGGAATTGGAGACGTAACAGGCATTGTAAAAAGAGAACATACTTTTGCCGACGGTATTGAATACAGTTTTGGACATCAATTTACATCCTTAAATTTTCTGGGTGTGCCTAGTGGCTTAAAACCTAACTGGGTAAGTTGTAAAATTGAAATTGGAACAGCTCCGGTTTGGAGAACTACAAATGTGAAAAGAATTTATAGTTTTCTTCAGGCAGGTGGAACCGACCGTACTTACACAAAACTGCATTATCTCGATTCTGAATTAGATGCTTTGGAAACCGATGAGAGCAAAATTATTATGTACACCGATAAGGATGGTTTGAGTACCGGAGATGATACGGTATCGCTTGGGAAAACCTCAAATAATATAACTGACAATTGGGTGGAATTGGTAGGTATGGCCATCAATCAAATTGCTACTTCGTCAACCACTTTCGCCAAAGAATATGGGTTGGGTTACACCAATGTTTCAAAAATCACTTGGACAGGTTTGGGTTCAGCTTCATATCACGGCGATTGGAGTTTGCCCGGCAACTGGCTAGGTGGAGTTCCTACGGCAACTGATGAAGTATTGATTCCTGCAGGACTATCAACTGAATATCCTTACCGGAATCTCCTGTCCTCAATATCTCCGGCCAATTTAAAATCACTTGAAATAGCTGCTGGAGCAACTTTAAGTGCTACAGATTATGACATTACCGTTTATGGATATACAAATGCCTGGGTAAATAATGGTTCTTTTAATGCCGGTACTGCCAAAGTTATTTTTGCCAATGGAATCCCTGCAAATGCGGTTTCAATTGCCGGAACTACTAATTTTTATGATATAACCGTAAACGACAAAACCTGGCTGCAACCCGCAACGGGCAGTGCAATTGGAATAAAAAATACAATTAATTTCGTAGCGGGTAGTATTCTTGATTTTACAACTACTAACAATACAATTGATTATAACGGTACAAATCAAACTGTTATTAATCCAGGTGGAGGAACAACAGGATATTACAATCTATCACTCAGTGGAAGTGGTGTTAAAACACTACCACTCACTACTTTTAATATATTAGGCAATTTATCATTAGCTGGAAGTGCTGTTACAACCACAACAAATGATCTAATTGTTGGTGCAAACCTTAATTTGTCTAATACTTCTGTATTCACAATTGGAGCGGCAAAAACGCTTACAGTTTCTGGTGCAATTGCGAATACGGCAGGAAGTGGAGGTTTGGTTTTACAATCAAATGTAAATGGAACGGCTTCATTAATTCATAATACTAACAATGTTCCAGCCACAGTTCAAAGATACATTAGTGGCGCTGCAGAAGCTTGGCATTTTCTATCGACGCCGGTTTCCAACCAAACCATTGCTGGAAGTAACTTTACGCCATCTGGCACTTATGGAAATGGAACAGGTTATGATCTATATGTTTGGGACGAACCAACACCTTGCTGGGTGTACCAGCCAAACGTAACAGCAACTCCGAATTGGCCAACTATTCATCCATCTGCTAATTTTGTTCCGGGTAGAGGTTATTTGTATTCAGTTCAAGAAGCTAACCCAACCAAAGAATTTAAAGGAAATTTAAACAATGGCATTGTCAGTTATCCTGTTACAGCTAATAGCACTATCGATCCTCTTTTAATTGGATTTAATTTAATAGGAAATCCTTATCCATCATCTATAGATTGGAAAGCTTCGGCTGGATGGACACGTGCTAATTTGCTTGATTCTGGTGGCGGCTACGATATGTGGATTTGGAATCCTGCTGCCAATAACTATGGAGTTTATAATTCAGTTGGTTCTGTAGGCACTAATGATGTAACCCAATATATAGCTCCAATGCAAGGCTTTTTTGTGAGAGCAGCCAGCAATGCTAATATTGCTATGGCAAACGGTATTAGGCTACATACCGGAGCTAGTAACTGGATGAAATCAAGTAACACTAAAAATAAGCCAAGTAATCTTAGCGTAAAAATAGCTTCTGATTCAGGATTTGGTATTGATGAAGTTTTACTTCAATTTGGATATAGTGAAAATGAGGCAGGTGCGGCAAAACTTTTCAGCACTGCTAAAACAGCGCCTTCTGCATATTTAAATGTAGGAAATGAAGATTTGTCTGTGAGGTATTTGACAAATACAACGGATAATCCTTTAGTTCCATTGAAGTTTAAACCGGGCATTGATGGAAATTATACTGTAAAGTTAGATTTTGAC
Source organism: Lutibacter sp. (assembly GCA_030694935.1). Classification (GTDB taxonomy): domain Bacteria; phylum Bacteroidota; class Bacteroidia; order Flavobacteriales; family Flavobacteriaceae; genus Lutibacter. The sequence goes on from JAUYUA010000091.1 coordinate 23,572, forward strand.
GATAGGGGTTTTGACTATGTAATGTTAGAGGATAAGAAAACTAAAACACTGCACAATTTATTGGAAAATCCTACTTACAAATTTAAAGGATTACTTACCGACGATGTTAACAGATTTGTACTTCATTTTACACCAACTTCAGAAGTAGAAAATGAACTTTCAAGCAATATTTATTATAATGGAAATGAAATTGTTGTAGATCTTACATTGATTGATTCTAAAACTGAGGTGCAAATTGTTGATATGCTTGGTAGATTACTTTTAAATAAAACTGTTGAGGGTAATAGGATGCAATATTTTTCAATCATGAAGACTTCTCAAATAGTTATTGTGACTGCTAAAAGCGAAAACAAAATTAAGAGAATTAAGGTGCTTATTTATTGATTTTTTAATTGTATTTAAGTTTTTAAGTTTTTTAAAATGAAAACCAAATTTCTTAAATTTTTTAGTAACCTTTTATGGTTGGTGATGTTTTTTACTTTTTTAGAAGGTCATTTACTCTGAACTCCCAAAACAATAGAAGCATCAATATCCAGTTTTACGCTAATGTCTCTTGCAATTTTTAAAGGCGGTTCGCTTTTTCCAGTTAAATATTCACTTATTCTTGACGTGCTAACGTTTAACAATTCCGATAACTGTTTTTGATTTAAACCCCGTTCATACATACGTAATTTTATAACATCAACAAGTGATGATGCTGGTACTGGTTCGTTTATTTCCTCAAAATCCGCTACCAAATCAGAAAGTAAATCTAACTCAATAAAGTTTTTATTATTTGTGGGAGTATCATTTTCCACAACTTCTAAAAGTTCCTCTATACGGTCGCAAACTGCTTTATACTCCTTTTGTGTTTTAATACCTCTCATAAATCTAAATGTTTGAACAATCTATTTTATCATAAAACCCTATTAATTACTTATCCAAAATAAATCCACTATTTTTCAAATAAGTGATAAAAGTCATTGAATTTACCATGTTTAAAAATTACTTTTACTCCATAGATTCATTACCTACTTTGTTTAAGTAATGTTTTTGATTTTTTTAGTTAGTAGTAAAAAAAGAAGGGACTGCCTGAAAAGGCAGTCTTTTTTCGTTTAAGCCATTTTTTGGTTTATATTTCTTTCCATATTTTAAAGAATACTTCATATCCATTTTTAAAATCGTTTTTTTTACTATATTCCTAATTTTCGGCATATTTAATAACGAAATGTACATTTCTTGTAAAATAATGATAAAAAATTTAATTATTTTGACAAGAAATTGAATATCTTTATATCATCAACAACCTCATTTTTTACAAAAATAGTTTTAACCAAAAATGCAAAGCCTTGAAAGCAAAAGTAAATGACTCGCACGAATTTGAATTTAAAAGTTCCGACATAGAAAAATTAGATTTTCTAAAGCGTTCAGCAGGATCATTTCATATCATCGAAAAGAACAAATCTTTTGCCGTGAAACTTGAAAAATCAGATTTTAACAATCGAGAATACGTGATAAACGTCAATGCGAACAACTATGCGGTTAAAATCTCCAATGAAATAGACCAGCTTATTAAAGAAATGGGATTTACCATTGGTTCTTCCATAAAAGCAAACAGCATAAAAGCGCCAATGCCCGGTATTATTTTAAGTGTCAATGTTGAAGAAAATCAGGAGGTTAAAGAAGGTGAAACCTTATTAATTTTAGAAGCGATGAAAATGGAAAATGCCATCAGTGCGCCAAAAGCGGGCTTCATCAAATCAATTTATGCCAAAAGCGGGGAAACTGTAGAAAAAGGAGCCCTCCTCATTGAAATGGCATAAACCACAGCATTCCAGTCAATTATTTAAACGATCCAAACAATTTAAAAAATGAAAAAAATATTGGTGGCCAACAGAGGTGAAATCGCCATTAGGGTGATGAAAACCGCGCGTAAAATGGGAATTAAAACCGTGGCAGTTTTTTCTGAGGCTGACAGAAACGCGCCCCATGTCAGGTTCGCAGATGAAGCAATTTGTATTGGCGAAGCGCCTTCCAACAAGTCCTATCTTTCCATCGAAAAAATTATTGACGCAGCCAAAAAATTGCATGTAGACGCCATTCATCCCGGTTATGGTTTTTTAAGCGAAAATGCCGATTTTGCCGAAAAAGTGGAGCAAAACAATATGATATTTATTGGCCCAAAATCAAGTGCCATCAGAATGATGGGAAGTAAATTGGCTGCAAAAGATGCTGTCAAAAATTACAATATCCCTATGGTTCCGGGAATTGACAGGGCGGTAACCGACCCAATAGAAGCCGCAAATATTGCACGTGAAATAGGTTTTCCCATTCTGATAAAAGCTTCCGCAGGCGGCGGCGGCAAAGGAATGCGCATTGTTGAAAATGAAAATGAAGTTGAACAACAAATGAATCGCGCCATTAGTGAAGCTACCTCCGCATTTGGAGACGGCTCCGTTTTTATTGAAAAATACATAACGTCGCCAAGACATATTGAAATCCAGGTTATGGCAGACAGCCATGGTAATATTTTACACTTTTTCGAAAGAGAATGCAGCATCCAAAGACGTCATCAAAAAGTGATTGAAGAAGCGCCTTCTTCAATTTTAACACCCGAATTAAGAACCAAAATGGGCAACGCAGCCATTAAAGTGGCAAAATCTTGCGATTATTTAGGTGCAGGAACCGTAGAATTTTTAGTGGATGAGCATTTAAACTTCTATTTTTTGGAAATGAATACGCGTTTGCAGGTTGAACATCCGGTAACTGAATTTATTACCGGCGTTGATTTGGTTGAGTTGCAAATTAAAATTGCGCGTGGCGAAGCCATTCCATTCAAACAAGAGGATTTAAAGATTAACGGTCATGCCTTGGAATTACGTGTTTATGCAGAAGACCCGATGAACGACTTTTTGCCAAGCGTAGGACATTTAAGCACCTATAAAATTCCGGTTGGTGATGGAATTAGGGTTGATAACGGATTTGAAGAAGGAATGGACATTCCTATTTATTATGATCCAATGCTTTCAAAATTAATTACCTACGGAAAAACAAGAGAAGAAGCCATTCAATTGATGATTGATGCAATTGATGACTATAAAATTAAAGGCGTTTTTACCACCTTGCCTTTTGGGAAATTTGTTTGTGAACACGAAGCTTTTAGGTCGGGCAAATTCAACACGCACTTCGTTAAAAATTATTATACCCCAAAACTTTTACAGGCAGGATTGGATGAAGAAGCAAAAATAGCCGCTTTGGTAGGTTTATCGTTGTATTTAGAAGATCAGAAAAAATTAAGAATTCCCATTTCCAATTAATCATAAGATATTATTATGAATTCAAAGTATGAAAATTTAGCAGAAAAAATTAAGCTGGCACATTTGGGAGGCGGTAAAATTCGTATAGAAAAGCAACACGCCAAGAAAAAATTAACCGCAAGAGAACGCGTTCAATATTTGTTGGATGAAGGTTCTTTTGAAGAAATGGGTTTGCTTGTAACACACAGATCAACCGATTTTGGGATGGAAAAAGAACTCTATTTTGGTGATGGCGTTGTTACCGGATATGGCACCATAAACGGCAGACTGGTTTATGTATTTGCACAGGATTTTACGGTTTTTGGCGGAGCGCTCTCTGAAACGCACGCCGAAAAAATTTGTAAAATTATGGATCAGGCCGTAAAAGTTGGCGCGCCAATTATAGGTTTGAACGATTCCGGTGGAGCGAGAATACAAGAAGGCGTTAGATCTTTGGGCGGTTATGCTGATATTTTTTTCAGAAATGTTCAGGCGTCGGGTGTTGTGCCGCAACTTTCGGCAATTATGGGACCTTGTGCCGGCGGGGCTGTTTATTCTCCGGCGATGACCGATTTTACGTTAATGGTTGAAAACACCAGTTATATGTTTGTCACCGGTCCGAATGTAGTGAAAACCGTGACCAACGAATCTGTAACAGCCGAAGAACTTGGCGGTGCAAGTGCGCATTCCATAAAATCGGGGGTTACGCATATTACTTCGGCAAATGACATTCAATGTTTAGAGGATGTAAAAACTTTGTTGAGCTATATGCCTCAAAATAACAAGGAAACCACAAAAAAATTACCTTTTGAATTGCAGGACGAAATAAGGATTTCGCTTGAAAGTATCATTCCGGAAAATCCGCACAAACCTTATGATATGCGCCACGTGATTTCGGGGATTATAGATGAAAATTCTTTTTTCGAAATTCATAAAGATTTTGCTGAAAATATCATTGTGGGTTTTGCGCGTATTGCAGGAAGAAGCATTGGTATTGTTGCCAATCAGCCTATGGTTTTAGCCGGATGTTTGGATGTAAACAGCTCTATAAAAGGAGCGCGATTTACCCGTTTTTGCGATTGTTTCAATATTCCTTTGTTGGTTTTGGTTGATGTTCCAGGATTTTTACCGGGAACCGACCAGGAATGGAACGGCATCATAAAAAATGGCGCAAAATTACTGTATGCATTAAGTGAAGCAACCGTACCAAGAATTACCGTAATTACTCGAAAAGCCTACGGTGGCGCTTATGATGTGATGAACTCCAAACATATTGGCGCAGATATGAATTATGCGTGGCCAACTGCTGAAATTGCCGTAATGGGCGCAAAAGGCGCTGCAGAAATAATATTCAAAAATGAAATTATGGCTGCCGCAGACCCAGAAGCCAAATGGAAAGAAAGAGAAGCGGAATATGCCTATAAATTTGAAGATCCTTACAGAGCAGCCAGACGCGGCTTTGTTGATGAAGTCATTTACCCGAAAGATACACGCAGAAAATTGATAAAAGCCTTCCAAATGCTTGAAGGCAAAGAAGTGGTGAGGCCAAACAGAAAACATGGAAACATTCCTTTATAAGAAATTGATTAAATAAAAAAATCCCGAAAATATTCGGGATTTTTTAGTTTATTTTCTTCTTTAAGCTGAAGTATCTAAATGATTTCAGCCGACAATCCTCTTGTTAAAAGTTGTGTGCAACGTGGTTTTAATTCGTCATATTCTCCTGTTTTTACGGCACATTTTCCTTTATAATGTACCAACAAAGCGCATTGTTCAGCTTGTTCCGCGGTATGGTCACAGATTTCTATCAAACAGTCAATCACAAAATCGAAAGTGTTAACGTCATCGTTAAACAAAATGATTTCATGCAAATTGACTTCTTTTTCAAGTACGTCAACATCTTCCTGTATTTTTCTTTTTGTGCTCATACTGCAAAAATAATCATTATTTTACATACTTCAAAGCAACCCAATTGTTTCGTTCAATTAGTTTATCCAGTTTCAATCCGTATTTCGAAACTTCCGCATCAATAACGGGAATGTCTTCTTTGTAAAAGCCACTCAACAAAATTACGCCATTTTCGTTTAAACAACTTGCGTAAATATGCATATCTTTCAGCAAAATATTTCTGTTGATGTTGGCAATAATCACCTCATATTTTTTGTCTTTCAACAATGATGCATCGCCTTCATAAACAGCTATGTGTTTGCAATTATTGCGTTCCACATTTTCCAAAGAATTTTGATAACACCAGTTGTCAATATCAATTGCATCAATGGGTTTTGCGCCTTTCATTTCGGCAAATATTGCCAAAATTCCTGTACCGCAACCCATATCCAACACTTTTTTACCGGCAACATCCAAATCCAGCAAATGCTGAACCATCATATGTGTAGTTTCGTGATGCCCGGTGCCAAAACTCATTTTTGGCTCAATCACAATATCGTATTTCAAGTTGGGATTTTCGTGAAATGGCGCTCTGATACTCACCAAACCATCAACCTGAATTGGATTGAAGTTTTTTTCCCATTCAATGTTCCAATTGGTTTGTTCAATTTCTCTCATTTCATAAGAAATCTGAAATTCTCCAGATTTTAGCACATAAATGTCATCCAAAACCTGCGCATTCCAATCGTTTTTCTGGATAAAAGCTTCAACGCCTTCTTCATTTTCAACAAAACTTTCAAAACCCACTTCACCCAATTCCGCAATTAAAATTTCAGTTGCAGGTTCTTTCGGACTCACTTTAAAAGTATATGAAATATAAATATTGTCCATTAAATTGCTTCAATTATTGCTTTAAAGTCTTCAATATTCAATGCTGCACCACCAATTAAACCGCCATCAACATCTGGTTTTGAGAAAATTTCTTGGGCATTTGAAGGTTTTACGCTTCCGCCATATAAAATAGAAACGTCAGCAGCCACATTTTCACCATATTTATCCCCAACAATTTTTCTGATAAAAGCGTGCATTTCCTGCGCTTGTTCAGGCGAAGCCGTTTCGCCGGTTCCAATGGCCCAAACTGGCTCATAAGCCAAAATAATATTTTTCCAAGCGGCAGACTCTAAATGAAACAAGCCATTTTTAATTTGGCTTTCAACCACTTTAAAATGATTTCCCGCTTTTCTGTCGGCCAAAACTTCTCCAAAACAAAAAATGATTTCCATTTTATTTGCCAAAGCCGCATCCACTTTTTTAGCCAATAACGCATCAGTTTCCCCAAAATATTCTCTGCGTTCCGAATGACCTAAAATCACAATATGAACGCCAACAGATTTCAACATTGATGCAGAAATTTCGCCTGTAAAAGCACCACTTTTTTCAAAATGCATGTTTTGTGCTGCCACTTCAACTTTGGTTCCTTTGGCTTTGCTCGCCACTTTTTGAAGATTCACAAAGGTTGGCGCAACAATAACCCTTGTGTTTTCAAGAGATTGTTTTTTGATACTTTTTGCGATTTTTTTAACCAACAATTTAGATTCATCCAAATCGTTATTCATTTTCCAGTTTCCGGCTACTATTTTTGCTCTCATATTTTTGTTTTTTATTCCTTTTTAACGACAAATTTAATCATTATTAAATTCCTTAAAAAAATTCAATTCACTATTGTACGAATTCGTTTTCGTATAGTTGACTTATTTCAACCTTATTTTTGGATCCAGCAAGCCGTAACTGATATCCACCAAAATATTGATAATGATAAACATGGTGGCAATTACCAAAACACTTCCCATAATAATAGGCAAATCCAAGGTATTTAATGCATTCACAATTTCTTTTCCCAACCCGTTCCAGTTAAAAATATATTCCACAAACACAGCACCAGCCAACATGGAGGCAAACCATCCGGAAACCGCAGTAACAAC
>JAUYUA010000097.1 GCA_030694935.1 Lutibacter sp.
TAACAAAAAGTTAAAATGGCATTATGGATTTAAAACACCAAATTAAATTGGGCGTTTTACTTTTAAATTCATTATTGTACGGTTAAATTTTTCAAAACAATCAGGTCGCCCCGATGGGGCTTTAAACCTGACTTTTTACAAAATTATACAAACAATTCGCTCCTACGGAGCTATTTTTAGTCCCATCGGGACGACCTGATTGTAGAAAAAATAGATTTTCATTAAAAACAAGCCCCATCGGGGCGACCTGTTTGTTAAGCCCCATTTATATTGAGATTTATTAAATATAATGGATTTTTATCGGACAACATTGTTTTAAATTATTCAATCATTTTTTTATTCGATGGAATTAAACATTTATGGTTCTTCCAAGAATGAAGCAATGTTTCCGCAGGAATTAATTCTCCGTCACAAGTCAAATAATTTCCTGAAGTATCCTTTTTTATGACCATTAATTCTCCTTTTAAAATGGTATTGATAATTTGATTGATCAATTCATTTCTGTCTGTTGAAATTCCTTTTTTTGTAAAACCCAATCCTACTTTATTATTGAACAAATCCATTTCTTTTGAAGCTTGATCCGGCAAAATTCCATCTTCAAATTTATTCTTTTTAAACGTTTTATAATTGGCTTTTTCGTGCGCTTTCCCCAAAGAAAATGCGGCGCACTTTCCAATTTTTTGGTGCAATTTTGCCATCCAATAAGCATGGCGAAAAGCATCTGCTTGTCCGCCGGCAATATCTTTGTCCAACAAATCGGTTTTGGCGATAGAATCGGAAATCCTAGTGGCTTCAAAAAAAATTTCTCTAGCCTTTTTTGCTTTAAACGGATGAAACACGACCCACATTTTATGCGGTGCGGACTGCTGCCAAAATTGTTTCCAATTTGATTGCGCGCTTAATTGGGAGCTTAATAAAATGAATACAATAATAAATAGGCGTTTGTCCATATTTCTATTTCACCTCAAAAGCTTTTTTTGCATCCCCTATTTTAACAAAATATTTCCCTTTTAATAAATAGAATGAGCCGTTTTTCGCTTTTTTTATTTCAGCTGATTTGTATTTTTTCAGATAGGCGTTTTTTCCTTTTTCTGAATAAGACAAATCATATTCGGCAAAATTAAATCCTTTATCTGCGGGAACTGAAAATCTGTTTAATTCAATGCCCTCTTCTGAAGTGATAATTACTTCAAAAGTTCCTTCATTTGAAACATAAAAAGGAATGCTTATTTTAGGCTCGCTAACTTCATTCCATGCGCCCCAAGAAGTTCCCCAACGCGGCGAATGTTTTACTTCCGAAATTTCCAAAATGGTTATTGGTTTGTCTTTTATGGTTTTATATTGCTGTAAGGCAGCAATGTTTGCTTTGTAAATTGAGCGCCCGTGTGTTCCAACAACCAAGTCTTTTGCTTCAGTTTGAATCACCAAATCGTGCACCGCCACTTTTGGCAATCCGTTAGAAAATGCTTGCCAATTTTCACCTTTATCAAAACTCACATAAACGCCATTATCCGTTCCCGCATATAAAATTGCTTCATCTTCGGGATCTTCTTTGATCACATTTACGGGAGAATTCGGTAAATTTCCGCTGATACTTTTCCAAGTGCTTCCACTGTTTTCACTTAAAAAAAGATAAGGTTTAAAATCATCGCTTCGGTAACCATTTAAGGCAACATAAACACGTTCTTTTTCATGTTGCGAGGCAATAACGCGTGAAACCCAAAGTTCTTGCGGCAAGTTGTCTGAAATTCTGGTCCAGCTACTGCCGCTGTTGGTGGTAATATTTACATAACCATCATCGCTTCCTACATAAATATGGCCAAATTGAAACGGACTTTCAGCAATGGTTGTAATGGTTCCAAAAGGCACATTTCCTTTCTTTCCGCCAGTGGTTAAATCTCCTGAAATTGCTTCAAAAGTTTCGCCTTTACTCATAGAACGCAACAATTTATTGGCGCCCATATATAAAATATCCTGATTGTGATTGGACAATAAAATGGGTGCTTGCCAATTGTAACGATAGGGTGAATCGCCCAATTCGTGCATTGGATGAATGGAAATACGCTCTTTTGTTTTTAAATTCACCCGATAATAATAGCCAAATTGTGAACCAGCGTATACAATATTATGGTCTCTGTTATCAATTTGAACCTGCATTCCGTCACCGCCGCCAATACTTTTATACGGATAATCGCCACTGGCTTCCCACCTTTTTGAAGCTTTGTAATTACTTGGGCCGTACCAAACGCCATTGTCCTGCAAACCGCCATAAACATTATAAGGTTTTTGGTTGTCAACCTTTACGTAATAAAATTGTCCAACAGCAGGCTGGTTATTTTTGATCCAGTTTTTGCCGTCATCATAAGTAATGTTAACACCGCCGTCATTTCCGTTGATGATGTGTCCGTTTAAGATCGGATTTACCCACAAAGCCTGATGGTCTGCGTGAAGATTTTCCTGATCCATAGAAGTAAAACTTTTTCCGCCATCATCAGATTTCAATAAAGGCACGCCGCCAATATAAATTTTGTTTTCGTTGGAAGTGTTTACCGCCATAATGCCAAAATAGTAGCCGTAAGAACTGTAAACATCATCTAAATAATTTTCATGCGTTTTTTTCCAAGTTTTTCCGCCATCTTCCGATTTGTAAACTTCGGCGCCGATAACTTCGGAATTCAACAAAACAAAATTGGCGTCTTCCAAATATGTTGCCAAATCACTTGGTTTAATTTTTCCTTTTTTCACCAATGATTTTACGCTTTTAGAGGTGTATTTTTTGTCGAAATTGTTGTCTTTTAAATAAGTGTCCAAATTTTTATCATCCAATTTCAAAAATTCATCAACACCAATTTGTTTGAAATCATTTTTTTTCAAACCTTCACCTTCTTCCTTTTTCACTTCAGGTCTTCTGTTCTGATTGTCGAGCAATGCATAAACAACCGCATCATTAAAAGTTGCCAGTCCAATTCGCCCGACACCGCTTCCTGTTGGAAAACCACTTTTTTCATCGGTTAATTTTGTCCAGGTTAAACCGGCATCACTGCTTTTATAAATGGCTGAATTTTCTCCGTCTCCGTCAAAATCCCAAGCTTTTCGCCCTCTTTCCCAGGACGCGGCATACAAAATATTCGGATTTGTTGGTGAAGCGCTAATGTCAATAATTCCTGTGTTTTCGTTTATAAATAATACATTTTTCCAAGTTTTTCCACCGTCACTGGTTTTGAAAATGCCGCGTTCAGTATTTGGCGTGTATAAATGGCCGATTGCACCAACAACAACCTCTTCCGGATTGTTTTTATTGATGATAATTCGGCCAATATGTTGCGAATCGGTCAAGCCAACATTCACCCAAGTTTTGCCTTTATCGGTGCTTTTTAAAATTCCTACTCCCGAATAAGAAGAACGGGAAGAGTTGCTTTCGCCGGTGCCAATCCAAATAGTTCCATTGTTCCAATCAACCGCAATATCACCCATATTTTGCGTTGGGGCATTATCGGCAACCGAAGTAAATGAAGTTCCGTTATTGTTTGTGTACCACAATCCGCCGGAAGCATAAGCCACATAAAATTCGGTTGGCTGGTTTGGATTCACATCAATATCAACCACGCGACCACTCATAATTGCAGGTCCGATATTTGTGAATGGCACATTTTTAACTAAAGAGTTTTGGGCATTTATGCCAATAAAAAGAAATAAAAAACAAAAGAAAGTGGTTAGTTTTTTCATTTTTGATAATTATGATTTGTTGGTTTTAGATTGCTGAAATTTGATCTTTTATCCTATCCCCAGCCCCTACCGCGGCAGGTAAACTTTCCTAAGGAAAGGGAGCTTGATTTGGGATTATACGGTCTTCTGACTTCCGTCTTCGGACTCCTTTAATGCGTTTTTGTCATTGTTTCAGGCACTACGATAATAAAATCGGCTTTTCCCTTTTTTTCTTTATCGAACTTTTTTACGTCATCGGCTTCCAAAACACTAACGGTCACAATTTTTAAGCTCGGATTTCCTTGTTTCAAATACCAATAAATTCCTTCAAAATCATCGGAATGATAAGAACCGTTGTAATGCATAAACAAATTATCGTTTTCCCTGTTTTTAAGAATAAAATAGGCCATTGTAGCATCTTTAATTGCTTGTGATTTTGGCAAATTATCGCCTCCGTGGCCACCCATCATTTCCTTTATTTTTACATATCCGGGCAAATTGGCATCATATTTTATGGGCAATGGCGCCATCCACGATTTTTCTTGATCAGTAAGCGAATCCAAACTTTCAAATCCGCCTTTGTAAACTTTACTTGCATAACTTCTAGGAATGTTGGTCGCTATAAATTTTAAGTTGTTCTTTTTTGCAAAATCAACCAAAGGTTTATAATCGGTCGGATAATTTTTCCACAATCTGGCCACGGTGTCAAAAGCTTTTTGGGTGATTTTACCCGATAAATAATCGTTTAATCCCTGTTGGTTATCGGCTTCAAACATTTCTGCGCCCAAGGTTAGTTTTCTTGAGGCAAATAAATCTGATGTCGCTTCCATTTGCAGCCAATGCACAATAGGATTGGTGTGGTGTTCCCCAAACAAAACAACATCGGCCTTGCCCATTTTATCAATCATTTTTTGGTAAGAAACTTCGCTTCCGCTGGCGTTGTATAATTTGTATGCGGGCTTGTTTTGTGAGAAAATTAAGGTGGTAAAAAGCAAGAAAAGCAGAGATGTGATTGATATTCGCATAAATAATATTGAATTAAAAAGGGTTCGTTGTCAACAAATTTATAACTTTGTTGTCAATTAATATAATTAAATTTTTTTAATGAAATAAGTTAAATTGGCTAAGTTCTATTTATCAAAGCATTTGCGTTAGGGATTATAGTGAAAATCCTTTTTTGAAGCTCTTTTAGCTTCAAAAAAGATTGTAACGAAAAGCCCGACCCGCCAGCTGGCGGGTAACGCCCAAAACAACAAAATATAAATTGTTGCGCTTATTAGAATTAAACCGTTAAATTCTGCTTAATCTTAATTTTTTACATTAAAAATTTATAATTTAAAACCTTATCAGATGAAATATCATCCTATCAATAACAAGCTTTTTATTAAAAACAGAGCGAAATTTACCGCGCAAATGAAACCGAAATCAATTGCGGTTTTCAACTCTAACGATATTTTTACAACGGGTGCCGACAGCACTTTGCCGTTTGAACAACACAGCGATATTTTATATTTAAGCGGTGCCGACCAGGAAGAAAGCATTTTATTACTTTTCCCGGACGCCATCAATAAAAACCATCGCGAAATTCTGTTTTTAACAGAAACTAACGAACATATTGCCATTTGGTATGGCGCAAAATATTCAAAGGAAGAAGCCACAAATGTTTCGGGAATACAAACTATTTATTGGCTTTCGGAGTTTAAAAAAGTATTTTTCGATTTAATGACCGAAGCGGAAACCATATATTTTAACACGAATGAACATTACCGTCAATCTGTTGAATTAGAGTCGCGCGAAGATCGGTTCATTAAAAAATGCAAAGCCGATTTTCCTGCACATAAATGGGAAAAAAGCAATCAGATCTTGCAACAAATGCGTGGCGTAAAAGAATCTGAAGAGATTGCCATCATACAAACTGCCTGCGACATTACCGAAAAAGGCTTCCGCAGAATTTTGCCTTTCGTAAAACCAGGAATTATGGAATACGAAATTGAAGCCGAATTTATGCACGAATTTCTAAGAAATCGTTCCAGAAATTTCGCTTATACGCCAATTATCGCCTCGGGTTACAGCGCTTGTGTGTTGCATTATATCGATAACAATAAAGAATGTAAAGACGGCGATATGCTGTTGTTGGATGTTGGTGCCGAATACGCAAATTATTCGAGCGATATGACGCGAACAATTCCTGTAAACGGACGTTTTACCGACCGACAAAAAGCGGTTTACAGCGCGGTTTTAAGGGTAAAAAATGAAGCGACAAAAATGCTGTCTCCAGGAGTTCTTTGGGCTCAATACCAAAAAGAAGTTGGGCATATAATGACTTCCGAATTGTTGGGATTGGGATTGATTGATAAAACGGACGTAAAAAATGAAAATCCGGATTGGCCTGCGTACAAAAAATATTTTATGCACGGAACCTCGCATCATCTTGGATTGGATACGCACGATTATGGCGCTTTAAAAACACCTATGAAAGCCGGAATGGTTTTTACCGTTGAACCCGGAATTTACATTCCTGAAGAAAAAATGGGTATTAGAATTGAAGATGATGTGGTGGTTAATCAATCTGGAGCTCCTTTTAACTTAATGCGCAATATTCCTATTGAAATTGAAGAAATTGAGGAGTTGATGAATAAATAGTTTTTAAGCACCTATATCAAAAAGCCCAAAAACTAAGTTTTTGGGCTTTTTTTATGTGCGCTACGCATACCATATATCTATAGGGTGCAAATCCCGAACGAGCCTGCCAATGGGAATCGTTAGCCAATCGCAAGGGTGTCTATCGTGAGATAGAATCTGAAGGAAGCAGGAGGCAAAATTGTGACC
>JAUYUA010000098.1 GCA_030694935.1 Lutibacter sp.
GGTCACAATTTTGCCTCCTGCTTCCTTCAGATTCTATCTCACGATAGACACCCTTGCGATTGGCTAACGATTCCCATTGGCAGGCTCGTTCGGGATTTGCACCCTATAGATATATGGTATGCGTAGCGCACATAAAAAAAGATCTACAATAAATGTAAATCTTCTCTCTTTTTGTGGTCCCACTTGGGCTTCCCTCGACTTGCTTCGACTCCGCTCAACAACCCCGCTCGGGATAAACTTCTCGCCTGTTTTGATAAATAAAAAAAGATCTACAATAAATGTAAATCTTCTCTCTTTTTGTGGTCCCACTTGGGCTCGAACCAAGGACACCCTGATTATGAGTCAGGTACTCTAACCAGCTGAGCTATGGGACCTAAAACTGGTTTGCAATATTACCACTATTTTCGTTTATGCACAATAAATTTAAACAATTTTTAAATAATTGATTTTGCTTTTTAGATTTTTTTTAAATCCAATCTAATCTTCTGAATATTAGATTCACACTGTTTTATTTGCCTTAAATTTTATCAAAATTATGTTTAAACCATACTTTTTGGTATTCTCTTTTTAATACCAAATAGGTTATTTCCTCAATACTGGTCGTTAAATTATCGCTTATCAGTTTGGCCAACTCACTTTCTGGCACATCAATTCGGTACAATAGGTTTAAATAATCGTCATACTGTTTGGTGATTAAATTCAATAAAACAGAGAACAATTGCTTTTTTAACTCAGTTGGGGAATTTGTGATATCGAAACTACCTTCAACATTTGCCAATTGAAAATCCTTATTTAGCTGCGCAATTAAGGGTACATACAAATTTTCATTTGCTATTGAAATTAACAATTCCTCTGTATTTTTTGCGGGTAACATTAAATGGTGCGTTTCATTAATCCAAGTCCGAAATTTTTAAGCAATTTCTTCTTTACCTCATCAATATCCAAATTTTCTAACTCCTTAAAAGCCAAATCTGTATAAAATTCTATTTCATTTTTGGTCAATTCGGGGATGTTATTATTTTCGAAAATCCTTGTCACTTCTTTTACCTTATTGTTGTTTTTGGATTCGCCAGCATAAAAATCAATCAATTTTTCTTTGTCTTCAATGCCGCAAACTTCAATCGCCTTTAAATACAAAAATGTCTTTTTGTTTTCAGCAATATCGCCGCCTATTTGTTTTCCAAAGAGCGCTTCATCGCCAAAAGTGTCTAAATAATCGTCCTGCAATTGAAAAGCAATGCCAAGGTTTAATCCGAAATCATATATTTTTTCGGCCTCATCGTCATCAACATTCGCTATGATGGCGCCCATTTTCATCGCTGCAGCCACCAATACCGAAGTTTTATAGGTAATCATTTTTAAATACCTTGGAATGGTCACATCATTTCTGCTTTCAAAATCAATATCCAATTGTTGTCCTTCGCACACTTCTAAAGCTGTTTTGCTGAAAAGCTTCATTAATTTTTGATAAACAACAGGCTCATAATTTTCAAAACATTGATACGCCATAATCAACATAGCGTCGCCCGACAAAATTCCGGTATTGATATTCCATTTTTTATGCACTGTTTCAAATCCTCTTCGTATTGGAGCGCTGTCCATAATATCATCGTGCACCAAAGTAAAATTGTGAAAAACTTCAATGGCCAAAGCGGCATTGTATGCTAGTTTTACGTTTCCGTCAAAAATTTCACATGTCAATAAAGTTAACACCGGACGTAAGCGTTTTCCGCCTATTTGAAGTATATAATGAATAGGTTCGTACAAATTAGCCGGTTCTTTTACGCTAATTTTTTCGTTTAAATAGTCAACAAAACTTTCTTTGTATGTTTCAATACGTTTCATTTTGATTAGAAATTTAATGTAAAAATACACCTTTCAAAGCAAATTAAAAAAATGCCAAATGAAATTCAGAAATAAATAAAAAAACTATGGAAACTTTTTTTGTTTTTAAAGTTTCCAATTGTATATTTGCATACTCAAATTATTAAGGAGAAAGCGATTATGAAGGAAACGATATTAAAAAAGGCTGGGGAAATATTTTTGAAATACGGATTTAAAAGTGTGACGATGGATGATATTGCCAATGATTTAGGCATCTCCAAAAAAACAATTTATAAATATTTCAAAAACAAGGTTGAACTTATTGATGAAGCTGTTTCTTATTTTCACACAGATATGCACAAAACCATCACAACTATTTGTGGTGTGGGACACAATGCAATCCAGGAAAATTTTGAAATAAAAAAAATGTTTAGAGATATGTTTAAAAATTCTGACGATTCTCCCATGTATCAGTTAGAAAAATATTATCCTAAAACATTTAAAAAAATTATTGCCAATGAATTTTCGGTATTTAAAGAATGCATCACCAATAATTTAGAGAAAGGAATCAAGGAAGGACTTTACAGAACTGACGTAAATCTTGAACTTATCACCAAATTTTATCTTTCTTTAATGCTCAGCGTTCACGACTCAAGTTTATACACCTATAATAAAAATACAATGAACCAACTCGAATTGCAAGCGCTGGAATACCACACACGAGCCATTGCAACTGAAAAAGGATTACAAATTTTGCAAGAACAATTAGAAAAAAACGTTAACTAAGAATGAAAAAATCAATTATACTGATTATTGGATTGTTACTAAGTTTCCACATAAACAGTCAGGAAACCAGCTCATTATCACTGCAACAAGCGATAGATTACGCCTTAAAAAATAGCTACGCCACCATAAATGCCGACAGAGATGTTGACATTGCCAAAAAGAAAAAATGGGAAACCACCACCATTGGCTTGCCGGAAATAAATGCTAAAATAGATTATCAAAACTGGATTAAGCAACAGGTTTCTTTACTTCCTGCCGAATTTTTTGGTGGAAATCCAGGCGAATTTGAAGAAATTTCCTTTGGCACAAAACACAATATGAATGCCACTGCCACTTTAAATCAGCTTATTTTTGATGGCTCGTATTTGGTTGGATTGCAATCGGCAAAAACATATTTAAAAATTTCTGAAAACGCCAAGGAGAAAACCGAACTCGGCATCAGAGAAGCCGTGATTAATGCCTACGGAAATGTGCTTTTGAGCGAAGAAAGCATTTCAATTATCGAAAAAAATATCAAAACCTTGAAAAAAAACCTGGATGAAACCAACCAAATTTTTCTGAATGGTTTTATTGAAGAAGAAAATGTGGAGCAACTTAAAATCACCTTATCATCCGTAAAAAGCCAGTTGTCAAAAACCAAAAATTTAAAAACGATTGCTTATAAAATGCTGAATATTACTTTGGGAATGGACATTAATGCTTCTGTAATATTGACAGATTCTTTAGAAAATCTTGCCAAAGAAAATATCAAATTGGAATTGCTTTCTTCGGATTTGACCATTGAAAATCACATCGATTTTAAAATTGCAAAAAATACTGAAACAGCAAATGAATTGTTCGTTAAATTGGAACAAAGCAGGGCATTGCCAACTTTAAAAAGTTTTGTGAATTTTGGTTATGCCGGCTACGGACAAGATTTTGATTTTATGAAAAAAGAACAAAGATGGTTCGATTATTCCTTGTTGGGCGTAAGTTTAGACATTCCGGTATTTAGCAGTTTGGCACGAAGTTCAAGAACGCAACAAGCTAAAATTGAACTTGAAAAAGCCAAAACTAACCTTACGGAAACCGAACAAAAATTATTTCTTTTGTTAGAATCTGCCAAAACAAACTACAATTTCAGCATTGAAGAATATGAAACCTCCAAACAAAATTTGTCCTTGGCCGAGCGCATAGAAAACAAACAGCAAATCAAGTTTTTTGAAGGAATTTCAACAAGTTTTGAACTACTGGAAGCGCAACGACAATTGTACACCATGCAACAAAATTATTTACAGGCTATGTTAAATGTCATCGCCAACAAAGCAACTTTAGACAACGCACTAAACACACCAATCAACAAAAGTAACTAACCAACATGAAAAAAATAGCACTCCTTATTATTGTAGCCACATTTGCCATTTCTTGCGGCAAAGAAGCAAAAAAATCTTCCTTAGAAGAATTAAACGCCCAAAAAACAACATTGACAGTCAAAATTGACAGTTTAAACACCTTGTTAAAATTGGTTGAAACAGAAATCTCAAAATTAGATTTAGATAAAAATATTCAAACAATTACAGCGCTTCCGGTTAAGAACGATGTTTTTAAACACTTTCTTGAAATTCAAGGCGTTGCGAAAGCAAATAAAAATATAGAAATAAGTCCGGAAATGGGCGGAACCGTCACTGCCATTCTGGTAAAAGAAGGCCAGAAAGTACAAACCGGGCAACTGCTGATTCAATTGGATGATGCCTCCGTAAAAAACAGCATCAACGAATTGAATACCCAATTAAGCTTGGCCAAAACAACTTTTGAGCGCCAGGAACGACTTTGGAACCAAAAAATTGGTTCAGAAATGCAATATCTTCAGGCAAAAGCACAAAAAGAAAGTTTGGAAAACAATTTATCAAGCTTAAGAACCCAAGCCAGAAAAATGAGAATTACGGCGCCTTTTAGCGGTGTGGTTGATGAAATTTTCCCGAGATTGGGTGAACTTACAAGTCAGCAAATGCCTGCCGTAAGATTGCTGAATTTAGACAATGTGTATGTGGAAGCCGATGTAACGGAAACTTATTTGCCAATTGTTAAAGAAGGAACCGAAACTTTAGTGCACTTTACCTCCATCAACAAAGAAATAAATTCAAAAATTTCGCAGGTCGGCAATTATATCAATCCGGCAAACCGCAGTTTTAAAATCAGGATTAACATTGACAATAAAGACCAAAGCATCAAACCAAATTTATTGGCCGATATTAAAATAGTTGATTTTAAAACAAAGGGAATCATTATTCCGGCAATGTTGGTGCAACAAGATCAAAACGGCAATAACTATGTGTTTACGGTTGTTACCGAAAATAACCAACATAAGGTGGTTAAAAACATCGTTACCATTACCAATGAATACAACCATGAAGTGTTTGTAAGCGCAGGTTTGAAAGAAAATGACACTTTGGTAAATGCCGGAGCAAGATTTGTAAAAGATGGAGATCAGGTTAAAATAAGTAAAAATTAATTCGGCCACAACAATTAGAAAAGCATCAAAATGAGTAAAGTATTAAAAGAATTCAAACTTTCAACCTGGTCAATTAACAATAAAATGACCGTGTTTGTGATTATCGGAATGATTTTTTTGGCCGGAATTTTCTCTTATCAAAGTATGCCAAGAGAAGCTTTCCCGGAAATTGTGGTGCCCGAAATATTCGTTTCTACCGCATATCCAGGGAACTCGGCAATTGATATTGAGAAATTAATTACGCGTCCGCTCGAAAAAGAAATCAACGGAATATCTGGCGTTGATGAAATCACTTCCACTTCTATTGAAGGATTTTCATCCATAAAAATCACTTTTGATTTTAGCGTTACGCCAACAGAAGCTTTGCGAAAAGTGAAAGACAAGGTTGATGCCGCAAAATCGGACAAAGATTTTCCGAAAGATTTGCCTTCAGATCCTACGGTTAAAGAATTAAACTTCGCCGAATTAATGCCCATTATGAACATTAATTTATCGGGCGATTTTTCTATGGATGAACTCAAGGAATTTGGCGAATATTTAGAAGATGAAATTGAAAAAGTTCCTGAAATTTCAAAAGTGGAAATCCGCGGAATCCAAGATAAGGAAATGGAAATTAGCGTTGATTTGTACAAAATGGAAATTTCCCAAATCAGCTTTAATGATATTGCCCAAGCCATTCAAAATGAAAATATGACGGTTTCAGGCGGCGATTTACTGGAAAATGGTTTGCGCAGAAACGTTCGTGTGATTGGAGAATTTAAATCGGCCAATGAAATTGCAGACATTATTGTAAAACAAGAAAACGAAGAAATTGTTTACCTGCGCGATATTGCAACAGTGACTTTTAAAGAGCAGGAAAAACAAAGCTACGCCCGAGAATTTTCGCAACCTGTAGTGATGTTGGATGTCACAAAACGTGGCGGCGAAAACCTCATAAACGCATCCACCCAAATTGATGTGATTATTGCCAAAGCCAAAGAAAGCTATTTCCCTTCTAACTTAAACATTTCTAAAACCAACGACCAAACAAACGATACCAAAACCATGGTTGCCGATTTGGAAAACAGCATTATTCTGGGAATTATTTTGGTAGTGGTGGTATTGCTTTTTTTCCTCGGCATAAGAAATGCCCTTTTTGTTGGTATCGCCATTCCTTTGTCTATGTTTATGTCGTTCATTGTATTAAATGCTTTGGGCGTAACGCTAAATACCATGGTCTTATTTTCTTTGGTGATTGCCTTAGGAATGCTGGTGGATAACGGGATTGTGGTGGTAGAAAATATTTACCGTTTGCTGGATGAAGGTTATTCAAAAATTGATGCCGCAAAATACGGTGTTGGTGAGGTTGCCATTCCAATCATCTCCTCAACGGCAACTACGCTTGCCGCCTTTTTCCCCTTGGCTTTTTGGCCGGGAATGATGGGAGAATTTATGCGCTATTTACCCATTACACTCATCATTGTATTATTGTCATCCCTATTTGTTGCATTGGTGATAAACCCAATGTTGACATCGGTTTATATGAAAATAAAGGAAGATAAAGTCAATTTTAAAAGAATCGTAATTTTTAGTGCCGTTTTATTTTTTATCGGTGTTGTTTTAATTATTGCCGGATTGGTTTTAGGCATAAAAGGATTGAACGCTGCTGGATTGCTGTTTGTAGTTACCGGATTGCTTCGTGTTATAAACACCAAATATTTAGGTCCTGCCACTGCATGGTTTCAAAATAAATTTCTGCCAAAATTAGAAAATTTTTACGAACGCACTTTACAGTATTCTTTAAGAGGAAAAAGACCAAAATGGTTTTTTATAGGAACCTTTGGCTTATTGTTTGTTGCTATTTTGCTTTTTATGGCATTTCCGCCAAAAGTGCTTTTCTTCCCGGAAACGCCGCCAAAACAAGTGTATGTTTACTTGGAATATCCTATTGGAACCGATATAGAAGTCACCAACAAACTCTCGATAGATGTTGAAAATAAAATTCAAAATCATTTAAAAAAATATGAAGTAGATGGCAAAAATGTTTTAATTACTTCGGTAATTGGACAGGTTGGCGAAGGCACCAGCGATCCAAATCGTGGCCAAGATGGCGGCACAACACCCAATAAAGCACGTGTTACCGTAGATTTTGTCAAATTCATTGATCGTGGCGACATAAATACAGAAGATGTTTTAATTGAAATACGAGAATTGTTGAAGGACATTCCGGGCGTTGATATTATTGTTGACAGACCAGCCGACGGTCCGCCAGCAGGAGCGCCTATCAATATTGAAGTTTCAGGTGATGATTATGAACAATTATTGGCTACCTCCGAAGACATTAAACAATTTATTAAAAATAAAAATATTTCAGGGATTGAAGAATTGAAATTGGATGTGGAACAAGGAAAACCCGAATTGCCTATCATTATCGACCGCCAAAAAGCGCGCCGTTTGAATGTTTCCACAGGGCAAATTGGTGATGCGCTGCGAACATCCTTGTTTGGAAAAGAAATCTCCACTTTTAAAGATGGTGAAGATGATTATCCCATAAATATGAGGTTAACCGATAAATATCGTTATGACAAAGCAGCATTGATCAACCAAAAAATTACTTTTAGAGATCAAAGCAGCGGTAAAATTGTTCAGGTGCCAATTTCTGCAATGGCACATACAGAAGCCTCTTCGACTTTTAGTGCCGTTAAACGAAAAGACTTGGACAGGGTAATTACCATTACTTCAAACGTATTGGAAGGTTACAACGCCACAGAATTAAATGACCAAATTAAAGAAGTGTTGGAAAATTACAATTTGCCAAAAAACACAACCATTTCTTTTACCGGTGAACAAGAAAAACAAGCGGAAGAAATGGCATTTTTAAGCAAAGCGCTACTGATTGCAGTATTTTTCATTTTCTTTATATTGGTCGCACAATTTAATTCAACCTCAACCCCAATTATCATTTCATTAACGGTTTTACTCAGTTTAATTGGCGTATTGCTTGGGTTGATTGTCTTTAGAATGGAATTTGTGATTATGATGACGATGATTGGTATCATTTCCTTGGCCGGTATTGTGGTAAACAATGCCATTGTGCTTATTGATTATACCAATTTAATTATGGTTCGCAAACGATTGGAGGAAGGAATGTCGGCAGGAGAATTGACCAAAGAGATGATTTATGAAAGTATTGTTGAAGGCGGCAAAACACGTTTAAGACCTGTGTTGTTAACCGCAATCACCACCATTTTAGGATTATTGCCTTTGGCTATTGGGATTAACATCAATTTTATGACCTTATTTACAGAATTTGACCCGGAATTTTACATTGGCGGTGAAAACGTGGCGTTTTGGGGACCTATGTCCTGGACCATTATTTTTGGGTTAACTTTTGCCACTTTTTTAACATTGGTTATTGTGCCGGTCATGTATTTATTGCTGAACAACTTAAAGTTTAGGCTCAACAGGGATCAATAATTTGTATCTATACAGAACTTAAAGTGCCTAAAGTTTGAAGTACTTAGTGCTAAACTAAAACAGCTAATTTTATTTATATAGATTGGCTGTTTTAGTTTAAATAAGACAAATAAAACAGAATGGTTGGTTATATTTGTTAAATTGAGTATTACTAACTTTAGGCATTTTAGGCACTCCAAACTTTAGGCACTAAATAGTTTTATAATTTTGATGGAATGAAAAACGAAAAATCTTATACGGTGGATGAAGCGACCAAATTGATGGAGAATTTCTGCGCCTATCAGGAGCGATGCCACAAGGAAATTGAGCAAAAACTGTACGATTTACATATGATTCCCGAAGCCAAAGAAAAAATCATCCTTCATTTGATACAGCACAATTTTTTGAATGAAGAACGTTTTTCAAAAGCTTTTGCAAGAGGGAAATTTTCCATAAAAAACTGGGGTCGCATTAAGATTGTGAATGAGCTAAAATTCAGAAATATTTCGCCTTATAACATTAAAACTGCTTTAAAGGAAATTGACGAAAATGATTATTTAAACACGCTTGAAAAAATTGCCAAAAAAAAATGGGTGTTAATTAAAGAACCAAATGCTTTCAAAAAAAGAAGCAAACTTGTAAGTTATTTGAGTTCAAAAGGTTATGAATCCGAATTTATTTATGAAGTGTTGAATGGCTTTATTAAATAAAATTTATTTTCTTAACCTTGCCAATATTATAGAATCTTTTTCTTTTTTTATCTCGATCACCTCATCAATATTTTCGTTTGGAATGGTTACAGAAAGCACATAATGCTCAATTTTCCAAACATTTTCATTTTTACTTAAAACACCTGAACCTCGGCAAACGCCCATCCAGGTATCTAAAAGTTCATCAAACCAAGCTGTTTTTCCGTCTGATGAAATATAAACATTGCGTTCAATCGACTTAAAATCCCAAGCTTCACCCCTATCAAAAAATGGTTTGCTAAATGCTTTAAAGTCCTTTTTTTCCCAGTTTTCTGAAGCATCGGTTCCAATAAAAACACTTGCTTTGGCCATTGAATCAAAATACGAATCAAATTCTGCCTCAGAAGCACTTTTATGCCAGGCATCCAACATCATATTTATAGTTTTTTTTTCAGAAGTGGCATTGGTATTTTCAGCATTGTTTTTTTTATTTTCACAGGATGAAAACACAACAATGAAAATAAGCATATACATTTTTCTTGTCATTGCCTTTAGTTAGGATTTTTAATTAACTTGGTCCGTTCCCTATACAAATAGGGCGGCGGCGTTGTTGTTTGCTGAGGATCTATTGGCACTTCTGTGTCAACCTCCAACATATTTTGAATGCTTTCCGACTTATAAATGGTATTTATTTTCGCATTTAATGCGGAATAAATTGCCACAATATAGCCAACTTCTGCTTTTACTTCATCTTTTGTAATGGAAGGAATTGTCGCCATATCGGCCAACCGCAACGTTTCATTTTCCAACACATTGATACGCGCTATAATATTCGGTTTTTTTAATTTCTCAATCTTGATAGAATCTTTCATCATCCTCACCAATCGGGAAAGTTCATCGGCGTTACTGAGCGCTTCCAAAGTGCTGATGCTATAATATTTCAACAACAATTCATCAACAAGCTGATATTCTTTCCAATTGTCCATTTCCGCTTTCGCCTCAGGAATCAATGTTTCTCCAATCTTATTTTCAATATGATTTTCGTCCAATTTAAGGGAATCGGATATTTCAGTAACTTCCTGGGTATCTTTATTTTTATTGCAGGAAAAACCTGTCAATAAAATAATTAATAAAAAAGGGATTATGTACTTCATTGTAAAACTTATTAACGTCAAAAATACTAATTATTACACTATTTTAAATAAAAATTAATAATTTGATAAAAAACAATTCCAAATAAACTAAAATTTTAATTTTCAGTATATTTGCTACCTTAATAATAAGGATATTGGCTCTATGGATAAAAGCATATTAATTATTGGCGCTTGCGGACAAATAGGCACCGAACTGACGTTAAAATTACGTGAAAATCTCGGTAAAAATGCCGTAATTGCCTCCGACATCAGTGAAGGAAGCGAAGAATTAATGCAATCGGGACCTTTTGAATTTATCAATGCGTTGGATTACAATCAAATTGCAGCCGTTATTGATAAATATGCAATTAATGAAGTGTATTTAATGGCAGCGATGCTTTCTGCAACCGGTGAAAAATTTCCTGCAAAAGCTTGGGAACTCAATATGAACTCGCTTTTTAATGTGCTAAATTTGGCCAAAGAAGGGAAAATTAAAAAAGTGTTTTGGCCAAGCTCCATCGCCGTTTTCGGACCAACAACACCCAAAGAAAATACGCCACAACAAACCGTGATGGCGCCAACTACCGTTTACGGCATAAGCAAATTGGCTGGTGAACGCTGGTGCGAATATTATTTCAATAAATTTGGCGTTGACGTAAGAAGCGTCCGTTATCCGGGAATCATCAGCTGGAAAACGAGTCCGGGCGGCGGAACAACCGATTATGCCATTGAAATTTACCACAAAGCTTTGCAAGATGGCAATTACGATTCATTTTTGAACAAAGACACCAAGTTGCCTATGATGTATATGGACGATGCCATTGATGCCACCTTAAAAATAATGAATGCGCCTGCTGAACAGGTAAAAATAAGATCTTCCTACAATTTGGCGGCCATCAGTTTTACCCCAAAAGAAATTGCCGATGAAATTAAAAATTTTATTCCGAAATTTGATATTTCTTACCATTCAGATTTCAGGCAAAGCATCGCCGACAGCTGGCCAAGCAGCATTGATGATTCCCAAGCCAGAAAAGATTGGGGATGGAAACATCAATTTGATCTGGAAAAAATTTCAGACAGTATGTTGAAGAATTTGCAGATTAAATATGATGCTTTATAAGCAAAATACTGCCTAATTAAACAAAGCCCCGAAATAAATTTCGGGGCTTTGTTTTAAAAAAAACTTTTTTTCTCTATATTTAATTTGCAGTCAAAATATTGCAAAAATAGACCAAAATCAAAAAATTAAATACCTGAAAATTAATCACTTAAAAAACTAAAACGTTTTAGCATTTAAGATGATTATATGATATCTGTCATCTTTTTAACTTTTACTATTAATTAAATTTACACTATAATTTTGAAATATTCAAAAATTGACCATCAATTTTGTGATTAATCAAAATTTAACGTCTAAAACACTCTTATTGATGAATATTTCACAAATAGAACATATTGGCATCGCTGTAGACAGCCTCGAAGAATCCATTAAATACTACGAAGAAGTATTGGGATTAAAATGCTATGCGATAGAAGAGGTTGTTGACCAAAAGGTGAAAACAGCCTTTTTTTTGGTAGGTAACACAAAAATTGAATTGCTGGAAAGCACTTCACCCGACGGACCTATTGGCAAATTCATCGCCAAAAAAGGCCAAGGCATTCACCACATTGCATTTGCGGTTGATAATGCCAATGAAGCTTTAAAATTGGCTGAACAGCGCGGTGCCGTACTTGTGGACAAGGAATCGCGCAAAGGCGCTGAAGGATTGAATATTGGGTTTCTGCATCCAAAATCTACCCACGGCGTACTTACAGAACTTTGTTCGAAACAAGAATAATTACATCATAACCCTCAAATTTTAATGGTCGTGAAAATTACAATCAGCATAAAAAGTAAGAAAATTATATAGTAATGGCAAATCAAGATAAAATTAACGAACTCATTGCAAAAAGAGTTGAAGCAAAAATGGGCGGAGGTGAAAAACGCATTGAAGCGCAACACGCAAAAGGAAAATTAACCGCTCGTGAACGAATAGACATTCTTTTGGACGAAAACAGTTTTGAAGAATTTGATATGTTTGTGACCCACAGAACAAAATCATTTGGATTGGATAAAGAAATTTATCTTTCCGACGGCGTTATTACGGGACACGGAACTATTGACGGCAGAATTGTTTATGTATTCTCGCAAGATTTCACCGTTTTTGGCGGATCTTTATCCGAAACTTACGCGTTAAAAATTTGTAAAATTATGGATATGGCCATGAAAATTGGCGTTCCCGTAATTGGATTGAACGACAGCGGCGGAGCCCGTATTCAGGAAGGTGTTAGATCACTGGCCGGTTATGCCGAAATTTTCCAAAGAAACATTATGGCTTCTGGCGTAATTCCACAAATTTCTTCCATTTTAGGTCCTTGTGCCGGTGGTGCAGTTTATTCGCCGGCATTGACAGATTTTACCATTATGACCGACAAAACAAGTTATATGTTTGTAACAGGTCCAAAAGTGGTGCAGGCAGTCACAGGTGAAATTGTTAGTGCCGAAGAATTGGGAGGTGCCCAAATTCATTCCACAAAATCGGGCGTTTCACACTTTCTTGCTGAAAACGACGAAGAAAATCTGTTGTTGATCAGAAAACTGATCAGTTACCTTCCTTCAAACAATCTGGAAGACCCGCCAAGTCTGAAATGTGATGACCCAATTGACAGATTGGAAGATATTCTAAATGAAATTATTCCCGAAAACCCAAACCAGCCTTATGATATTCTTGATGTTATTACCACAATTACTGATAATGCTGAATTTTTAGAAGTACACAGAAACTATGCACGAAATATTGTTGTTGGATTCGCAAGATTCAATGGCCGATCCGTTGGTATTGTAGGAAATCAGCCTAAATATTACGCAGGGGTTTTAGATTGTGAATCTTCAAGAAAAGCAGCACGTTTTGTTCGTTTTTGCGACGCCTTCAATATTCCTATTGTCACCTTGGTGGATGTTCCCGGATTTTTGCCCGGAACTGGACAAGAATATGGCGGAATTATTTTACACGGCGCAAAATTATTGTTTGCTTATGGTGAAGCAACCGTGCCAAAAGTGACCATAACACTGCGCAAATCTTACGGTGGCGCTCACGATGTGATGAGCTGCAAACAATTGCGCGGCGACTTAAATTATGCCTGGCCAACTGCGGAAATTGCCGTGATGGGTGCCAAAGGCGCTGTTGAAGTCTTGGAAGGATCCAATATTAAAAAAATTGAGGATGCGGATGAAAAACAACTGTACATTGAGAAAAAAGAAGAAGAGTACACTGTTAAGTTCGCAAACCCTTATGTAGCAGCTAAATATGGTTTTATTGATGATGTGATTGAACCAAGAAACACGCGTTTCAGAATTATCAGGGCTTTGGAATTGCTTGCCAACAAAAAAGAGGTAAATCCTCCTAAAAAACACTCAAACATCCCACTATAATGACACCTCAAATATTAGAAATAGATCAATTAAGCGAAGGCTACATTATTCTGATCACCGGATTGCTTATCGTTTTTGGCTCATTGATGCTTTTATCCATATTTTTTAAATATGGCGTTCCAATTTTGTTGTATGTATACAAAATCATCACCAAAGGCAGAAACAAAAAAATAAAAGACATTGCAATTGTTGCTGATGAAAAATTTACGGGAGAAATTGCTGCTGCAATCGCAACGGCCATTCACTTGTATCTTCATGAAAAACACGATACTGAAAATGCAATATTGACCATCAAACAAGCGCGAAAATTGTACTCGCCTTGGAGTTCAAAAATTTACGGTACACAAAACAGACTTTAACTGATTATTAGTTGCCGGAATGTTTTTAAATACAATCCTTGCAACGAAAAACAACAAGCACAATGAAAAATTTTAAATTTAGAATACACGAAAATAATTACATCGTTAAAATTATTTCACACGAAGAGGACATCATAGAATTAGAAGTAAACGGAACTTCTTATTCTGTAAAAATGAAGGAAGGAAATGTAATTCCCAAAACACCTACAATGGTGCTTGCAAAATCAAGAAAACCGATTGAACCATTTAAGGTGAATCCAGGTTCTGGAAAAACTAAAATTTTAGCGCCTATTCCAGGTGTTATTATGTCCATTGACATAAAAGTTGGAGACGCCATTAAAGTGGGAGACCGATTGTTGGTTCTTGAAGCCATGAAAATGGAAAACAACATCACTTCAGAACAAGCGGGCACAGTAAGTGCCATTCATGTAAAAGCCGGACAACAAGTATTGCAAAGTGAATTAATGATAGAGTTGACCTAGAAATTTAAATTTATTGGTTCTGAAATTTAATAGAGCCAATACTCGTTAAAAATGAAAAAATGAAAAAAATATTAATAATATTTAGCGTGCTGTCACTTTTGATTTTCATCAGACCGGCTCTCGGATTAAATGCTGTCCAAACAAATACTGAATCAACAACTATTGTACAAGCCGATGAAGAAACCAGTGCTCGATTTATTGATGAAGCCATAGGCGGCATCAAACAATTTTACCAATACACTGGTTTTGCAAATGCAACATCTGGACATTTACTGATGATCTTCATAGGAGTCGTGTTTATATATCTGGGCATTAAGTTTGATTATGAACCGCTGCTGTTAATACCCATTGGAGCAGGAGTTATTATTGGAAATATTCCATTTGTTGCCGGAAACCAAACAGGTATTTATGAAACCGGATCGGTATTGAATTATCTGTATTTTGGGGTGGTAAAAGGTATTTATCCGCCGTTGATCTTTTTAGGGATTGGCGCTATGACCGATTTTTCATCGCTCATTGCAAATCCGAAATTAATGCTTTTGGGCGCTGCCGCACAAATTGGTGTTTTCGCCACATTTATAGGCGCTCTTTACCTTGGTTTCAACCTGCCTGAAGCTGGAGCGATAGGAATTATTGGAGGTGCCGATGGCCCAACCGCAATTTTCCTATCCTCAAAATTGGCAAACGGTGTTAATATTTTGGCCGACGGTACCGTGGTTAAAAACCTGATTGGACCTATCGCCATCGCCGCCTATTCTTATATGGCATTGGTTCCTGTTATTCAGCCGCCTTTGATGAGATTGCTCATTTCAAAAGAAGACCGTAAAATTAGAATGAAAGCACCAAGAGCAGTTTCTCAAAAAGAAAAAATGCTTTTCCCAATTATCGCGTTGATCTTAACTACCTTTATTTCTCCAAGCGCTTTGCCTTTATTGGGAATGCTTTTCTTTGGAAATTTATTGAAAGAGTCGGGAAGAACAGAAAGACTTGCAGATACCGCACGCACCAAATTAATAGACATTGTTACCATTCTTTTGGGTGTAACTGTTGGTGCTTCAACACAGGCAGATATTTTTATCACCAAAGATTCCATGCTTATCTTCGGACTTGGCGCCATATCCTTTGTGATTGCAACGATGGGCGGTTTGCTTTTTGCCAAATTTATGAACCTGTTTCTTAAAGGAGAAGACAGAATAAACCCACTTATTGGAGCCGCAGGCGTATCTGCAGTTCCTGATAGCGCAAGGGTTGTACACGCTGAAGCCTTAAAATCGGATCCTCATAATTATCTGTTAATGCATGCGATGGCTCCTAACGTTTCAGGTGTTATTGGCTCGGCCATTGCCGCGGGTATTATTTTGAGTTTTTTGGGGTAAATAATTCGGCTTTAAATTATAAAAAGTTCTAAAAGTTAAAATCAGTGTTTAAAAATTAGGTTGAATTTAAAATTTAATAAAATGAACATACCAAACAAAATGTCGGCTGAAGAAGCCGTAAAGCTCATCAAATCTGGAGATCGCGTATTAATTCAAGGAGGTTCTGCAACGCCGCAAGCTTTAATAAAAGCCATGGTTGCAAGAGCGCCAGAGTTAAGAGGCGTTGAAGTTGTGCACCTGCATACCGAAGGGGAATGCGGTTATACGGCACCTGAATTAAGCAAAAGTTTTCATACCCATGCTTTTTTTATAGGCGGAAATATTCGGAATATGGTTGGACTTACGGTCGATTATATTCCTATTTTTTTAAGCGACATTCCAAGTTTGTTCCGTTTGGGATATATGGAATTGGATATTGTTTTGGTGAATGTGACCCCGCCCGACAAACACGGATTTTGTTCGCTTGGCGTTTCGGTAGACATTGTGATTGCCGCCATTGAAATGGGTAAAAAAGTGATTGCGCAAATAAATCCGCGTATGCCACGCACCTTTGGTGATGCGCTGGTTCATTTAAGAAATTTTGCCGCCTGCGTTGAAATTGTTGAAGAAATTCAGGAAATGCACATGGCCGCACCTTCTAAGGCCGAAGAGCAAATAGGGAAAAATATCGCGGGCATTATTGATGATGGCGCTACCCTGCAAATGGGTATCGGCGGTATTCCAAATGCAGTGCTAACCTATTTAAACAATCATAAAAACCTTGGAATTCATACGGAAATGTTCTCCGAAGGCATTGTTGATTTGGTGTTGAACGGCGTAATTAACGGCTCAAAAAAGAAAGTAAATCCGTATAAAATTGTATCCGGATTTGCAATGGGAACACGTCGCTTGTATGATTTTATGGATGACAATCCCGAAATTGAAATGTTAGACATCACTTATGTGAATGATACTGCCATCATTCGCCAAAACCCAAAAGTGACTGCCATTAATTCGGCCATTGAAATTGACATTACCGGACAAGTTTGCGCTGATTCCATCGGATTAAGAATGTTTTCCGGAGTAGGCGGACAAATGGATTTTATGCGTGGCGCCGCCTTGTCCAAAGGAGGAAAACCAATTATTGCCATTACCTCCACAACGCTAAAAGGAGTTTCAAAAATAGTTCCGGCATTAAAAGTTGGTGCAGGCGTAGTGACCACAAGAGCTCACGCCAGATATGTAGTAACCGAATTTGGTGTTGCCAACCTATTTGGAAAAACCTTAAAACAACGCTCGCAAGCGCTTAGAGATATTGCACATCCCGATTGCAGAGAAGATCTTGACAAAACCATTTTTGAAAGATTCGGAAGCAGTTTGGTGTGACATTCATTTAATTTATGATTGCCGATTCCAAAAAATAGTTCAATGATCGGCAATTGCCCGGCTCACAATTAATACAACATACGATGAACGATAAAAATAAATCGCTTTTTTCAAATTTCAATCCTGTTTCAAAGCAAGAATGGACAGAAAAAGCGAAAACTGATTTAAAAGGGGAAGATTTCAACAAAAAATTGGTTTGGAAAAACCAAAGCAATATTGACATTCCGCCATTTTTTACTTCAGAAGACAAACAGGACTATTTAAAAAATACTGGCCTAAATTCGCAAAATTTAATCAATTACAGGCATATTGAAAGCCAACCGGAAGAAAGTGCCAACAAATTTGCGTTAAAGGCCACTGAAGAAGGCATCAACGGCTTGCTTTTCGATATCAAAGAAAATACAGTAGTTTCTAAATTGCTTGCAGGCATCAATCTGAACAAAATAGCGGTAGCCTTCATTTTAAGAGCGCATGAAGTTGCCTTTGCCATTGATTTCTTTGATTATGTCAAAGCGCAAAAAAAATTCGATCTAAAAAACATTAGGGGATTTTTTGATTTGGAGTTAATCCCCAATTATGTCATCAAAGGAAAAATGAATCCCGGTCAATGCAATAAAGCCGCAGCAATTGCGGAATTGGCTTCAGAATTTCCAAATTTTAAGGCGATCACCATTTCGGGAACCGCCTATTTAGATTCAGGCGCCAATCAGGTTCAGGAAGTTGCATACACGTTAAATTCATTGGTTTGCTTCATTGAAAGATATGCAGACCGAGGTATTTCCTTAGAAACAATTTTCAATAACCTTCATTTTCAATTGGCTATTGGGTCCGAATATTTTATTGAAATAGGAAAATTTAGGGCTTTCAATAGCTTGCTTCAGGAAATTGCAAAAAAATACGGCATTGTGGAGTTTTCACACACGCTTACCGGCAAAACTTCTGTATGGAGCAAATCAGTGACCGATGCGCATACCAATTTATTGCGTGCCACCACCGAAACGATGTCGGCCATTATAGGAAATGTTGATGGTGTTTTGATTGACCCATTCGACAATGAATTTAATGAGAAATCAGATTTTTCGAGCAGAATTGCCGGGAATATTTACACCATCTTAAAAGAAGAGTCGTACTTTGGCAAAGTTGCCAATCCGGCCGACGGTTGTTATTATATTGAAGAAATAAGTGCAAAAATAGCAAACAAGGCATTGGAACTTTTCAAAGAAGTTGAAGCAAAAGGCGGATTTAATCAGTCCATTGAAAGTGGATTTATTCAACAACAAATTGCAAAAATCCGTTTCGAAAAAATTAAATTATTGAGCCAGCGCAGATTGGTGATGGTTGGCGTTAACAAATATCCCAATTTGACGGAAAAAATCTCTTCAGAAATTCTTTCTGAAGGCGAAATGAATCCCAACCCAAAATTATTGAAGCCAAGAAGAGCATCACTTGAAATTGAAGCTTTAAGAAAAACAACAGAAACACTTGTGAAAAATTTTTACAAACGTCCAATTGTTGAACTTACAAGTTTCGGTAATTTAACTATGCGTAAAGCGAGGGCAGCTTTTGCCTACGATTTTTTAGGCGTGAGCGGATTTGAAATTCAACCGGAAAAAAGTTATGAAAACGCTTTAGATGCAGCTAAAAAAAGCGCAAAATCAAAATCGCAAGTGGTGGTAATTTGCAGTTCCGACCAAGATTATGATGAAAGTGCTTTGACTTTTGTAAAAGCATTCAGAAAAATAAATAAAGACAAAGTGCTTTTATTGGCAGGAAACCCAATACACTTAATCGGTGAATTAACCGAAGCCGGTTTAGATGGATGCATCCACGTAAAAACGGACATTATTTCTGCCATTTCAAGTATTCAGCGCAAAATTCAGAAAACCATAAAATCCTTAGAAGCATGAAACCAGATTTTTCAGATTTAACATTAAATACCGCTGTGAAACAAAAAGCAGTTGCTGAGGAGCATCAAGAAATTTGGCATACTCCAGAAGGAATTCCGGTAAAAAAACATTTTACGGAAGATGATATCAAAGATGCCGAACACTTAAATTTTGCGGCGGGATTGCCGCCATTTACAAAAGGGCCTTACAGTACTATGTATGTGATGCAGCCGTGGACCATTCGCCAATATGCCGGATTTTCAACGGCCGAGGAATCGAACGCTTTTTACAGAAGAAATTTGGCTGCGGGCCAAAAAGGCTTGTCTGTTGCTTTTGATTTGGCCACACACCGCGGTTATGATTCGGACCATCCGCGTGTTACGGGCGATGTTGGAAAAGCGGGTGTTGCGATAGATTCCATTTTGGATATGGAAATCCTGTTCGACCAAATTCCTTTGGATAAAATGTCGGTTTCCATGACCATGAACGGCGCTGTGCTCCCAATTATGGCCTTTTACATTGCCGCGGCAAAAAAACAGGGCGTTGCTTTAAATCAGCTGAGCGGCACCATCCAAAATGATATCTTGAAGGAATTTATGGTGCGGAACACTTATATTTATCCGCCACTGCCTTCGATGAAAATTATTGGTGATATTTTTGAATACACCACGCACAATATGCCAAAATTCAATTCAATTTCCATCAGCGGCTACCATATGCAAGAAGCCGGGGCAACGGCAGATATTGAGTTGGCATACACTTTGGCCGACGGGATGGAATACATCAGAACCGGATTAAAATCGGGTTTAAAAATTGATGAATTTGCGCCGCGTTTGTCCTTTTTCTGGGCTGTGGGAATGAACCACTTTATGGAAATCGCCAAAATGCGCGCTGCACGAATGCTTTGGGCAAAAATCATCAAACAATTCAATCCGCTTAATCCGAAATCGATGGCATTGCGCACGCACAGCCAAACATCGGGTTGGAGTTTAAGCGAGCAGGATCCTTTTAATAATGTTGCCAGAACTTGTGTTGAAGCGATGGCTGCAGGTTTGGGCGGAACGCAATCACTGCACACAAATGCGCTGGATGAAGCCATTGCATTGCCAACCGATTTTTCGGCAAGAATTGCACGAAATACGCAAATTTATATTCAGGAAGAAACCCAAATCACCAAAGCGGTTGATCCTTGGGCAGGTTCTTATTATGTGGAATATCTTACCCAGGAAATCACCAAAAAAGCCTGGAAATTAATTGAAGAGGTTGAAGAGCTTGGCGGTATGGCAAAAGCCATTGAAACCGGCGTTCCTAAAATGCGCATTGAAGAAGCTTCGGCAAGAAAACAAGCGCGATTGGATTCAGGGCAAGATATTTTGGTGGGCGTGAATAAATTTCAAACCAAAGAAAAATCGAATATCGAAATTTTGGACATTGACAATACTGCTGTGAGAGATTCACAACTAGAACGATTGAAAAAATTAAAAGCAAACAGAAATCAGGC
Source organism: Lutibacter sp. (assembly GCA_030694935.1). Lineage (GTDB taxonomy): Bacteria > Bacteroidota > Bacteroidia > Flavobacteriales > Flavobacteriaceae > Lutibacter. The sequence continues at coordinate 20,800 of JAUYUA010000098.1, forward strand.
TTTGGTTGACGCAAACATTGCGGCTTTGACTGATTGTGCGAAAACCGGCGAAGGAAACTTGCTGGAATTGGCCGTAGAAGCCGCTGAGAATTTTGCCACTTTGGGTGAAATCTCCGATGCGTTGGAAGTGCATTTTGGCCGTCATAAAGCAGCCACCAATTTAATTAGCGGCGTGTACAGCAAAGAAATAGACAAGGACAGCACTTTTGCAAAAGCGCAAAAATTGGCCGATAAATTTACGCAGATTGAAGGACGCCGTCCGCGTGTGATGATAGCAAAAATGGGACAAGACGGACACGACAGGGGCGCAAAAGTAGTTGCATCCAGTTTTGCTGATTTGGGTTTTGACGTGGATATGGGTTCTTTGTTCCAAACACCGGAGGAAGTTGCCAAACAAGCAGTTGAAAACGATGTTCACTTTGTGGGCGCCTCAAGTTTGGCGGCCGGACATAAAACCTTGATTCCGCAATTGATTGCCGAATTGGCCAAATTGGGAAGACCAGATATTATGGTGTTTGCAGGCGGCGTAATTCCCGCAAAAGATTATGATTATTTATTGGAAAGAAAAGTGGCCGCCATTTTTGGTCCGGGCACCGTTATTTCTGAATCTGCCATTACCATTTTGAAAAAATATTTGGAAAAGGAATAAAGATATAATTATTTGAAAACGGAAAACCCTTCACAGTGAAAACTGTGCAGGGTTTTTTTATTTTTTAATTAATAATGCGAATTAAGGGTTGAATAGCCATTGGCTTTAGCCAACAGATTAAAATATGTTCGTATTGAAGGCTTTAGCCAAAACATTTTTATTATTTTGGCTAAAGCCAATTTGAAATTCAACATTTGCCCGCCAGCTAAAGCAGGCGGCTATTGACTAAATCTAACCCTTAATTCGCATTAATACTGTTGATATAAAACCAGTTCCCGTGAATAACACTATTTTTGCGTTTCAAAATAATATATGGATTTTTCAAAAGTAAAATTGGTAGTTGCAGACATGGATGGTACTTTACTAAACTCAAAAAGTGAAGTTAGCGAGCAGTTTTTTAAACTGTTCGACCAATTAAAAAAGCACAATGTAAAATTTATTGCAGCAAGCGGACGTCAGTATTTCAGTATAGTTGACAGGTTTGAAAGCATTAAAAATGACATCACCATTGTAGCTGACAATGGTGCATTTGCCATGCACAGAGACAAAGTGTTATTTGCGATAGAATTGCCTTTTGAACACATCGTAAAAAGCATCCATATTTTACGAAATACAGCCAATGTTTATATTGTTTTATGCGGGAAAAAAAGTGCTTACATTGAAACTAAAGATGAAAAATTTATTTCAATGTTCAAAAATTACTATTCCGAATATGAAATCGTAGACGATTTAACCAAGGTTAAAGATGACACCTTTTTTAAAATTGCAGCTTTCCATTTTGAATGTTCCGAAACACATATTTATCCTGCTGTTGAGCACCTTGGAAAGGAATTACAGGTAATCGTATCTGGAGCGAATTGGTTAGATATTTCACACACCAACGCCAATAAAGGTTATGCGTTAAATATTCTTCAGCATGATTTAAATATTTCAAAAGAAGAAACTATGGTATTTGGAGATTATAATAACGACTTAAAAATGTTAGCACTTGCCTATTATTCCTACGCTATGGAAAATGCGCATTCAAATGTAAAAAAACTCGCCAAATTTCAAACAAAAAGCAATGACAACTATGGCGTTGAATTTATTCTTGAGCAAGTAATTAAGTCAAAAAATTTAATTTCTAAAAAGACTTTTTAAAAGCCTCAATGATTTTTTGTGCCGCTTTTACCGGGGAAATTTTTGCGGAAATAATCTCCTTTTCCAACATTGACAACTGACTTGCAATGTCCTTTGATCCGTAAAACAAGCGTTTCAATTCTTCATTGATATTGTTGTACATCCATTGCACCTGCTGCAGATTCCTGTTTTGATGGAAATAACCATTCTCCAACACCAATTTTTTGTAGGCAGAAATTTCTTCCCAAACTTTATCGATTCCAATATTTTTAATTGCGGAAGCCGTGCTTACTACCGGACTCCAACCCGATTCCGATTGCGGGAAAATATGCAGGGCGTTTTGATATTGTGATCTTGCTATTTGGCTTTTTCGAATGTTATCGCCATCCGCTTTGTTGATGACTACCATATCGGCCATTTCCATAATGCCTTTTTTGATGCCTTGCAGTTCATCGCCGGCACCGGCCAGCATTAAAAGCAAGAAGAAATCCGTCATTCCGTGCACCGCAGTTTCCGACTGCCCCACGCCCACTGTTTCTATTAAAATGATGTCGTAACCGGCAGCTTCACAAAGCAACATGGTTTCTCCCGTTTTATTGGCAACGCCGCCAAGCGTATCGCCGGAAGCAGATGGCCTGATGTAGGCTTCATCCATATTTGCCAATTCTTCCATACGGGTTTTGTCGCCCAAAATGCTTCCTTTTGAACGCTGGCTGCTTGGATCAATGGATAAAATGGCCACTTTGTGACCTTGCTTGATTAAATGCAGTCCAAACACTTCAATAAAAGTGCTTTTTCCAACGCCGGGAACGCCAGTTATTCCAATTCTGAAGGAATTTCCTGATTTTGGCAAAATGGCCTGCACAATTTCTTTTGCAATGCGTTTATCGCTATCCAAATTGCTTTCTATCATGGTAATTGCCCTTGAAAGCAGCACGCGGTCGCCTCTCAAAACACCATCAATATATTCTTTGGCCGTTAACCTGCTTTTTGGTTTGTAGTTTTCCATCGATTGTTTACCAATTATTAAATTTTAAGTTTCAACTTCGGCCTAAAACGACATATTCCTATCATTTAATCCGAAGAAAATAACAAAATTCATTTGATTAATTAAACACAAAGATAAGCATCTCGCTAAAATGAAAGCTCATAAAAACGGCTTTTTAAACATCCAATGCTGATGAAAATCTGCTTGGAATTGAGGCTAAGTTCTAATTGCTATTGCAATTGTAATTCTAAGATAAAAAATCAATGCAATTGAAATTTTTTTAACTGCAAAGAACGCAAGGAAAATACGCAAAGGGCGCTAGTTGGCTAAAAATCTTCTTTGTGAAAATCGTGGCTCTCCGAGAATCTCTGTGTAATTAAATGCTATTACACAGAGATTCACAAAGAAAAAATACAAAGATTCACAAAGTATTAAATCACTATAAATCAATTGTTAGCTAATTGCTATTTTAATGGCAAAGTGCGCAATTTAAGAAGTAAATTCTTGATTTGAGGTCAGTGACCATAATAAGATACAGATTGCCGCAGTCGCTACTTCATTTCATTTCGTTGCTCCATCGCAATGACGGTTCCATGGGGGCTTCAGCTGTTAAAAATCCTTTTTTCGAAGTTTAAAGTTCATTCGAAGTACCGGCAAAATCACCCACAACACCAAAACGCCCATAGAAATAAGCATGCCGAAATTGGTTCCGAAAAACTTTCGGAAAACAGCGCCTGTGTAGCCCAGCAATGCAGAAATATCAAGTTTCAGCAAGATTAAAATCCGCGATAAATCGATTGGATTGAACATCGTGGCCGCCAATGAAAATTTATCGAGCGGATACGAATTAAAAACCACGAGCGAAATCAGGAAAATCCCGTCGTAGATAACCGCCAAAAACAACCACATTAAAATGGCGTAGCCAAATCCTTTGATTTTGTTTTCGGTAGAAAGGGCGATGTTGTATGACAATGCCACGAAAATAAAATTGAGAAAAGCGCCAACCACCAGCAACAAACTGAAATTGAAAATTGCGGTGGACTTGAACAATCCGTACAAAACAAACGGTATTCCAAGGCCCAAAACCAAACTTAACGTCAGGGAAATGGAGATTCCCAGGTATTGTCCCATAAAAATTTTGCTTCTGTTTATGGGTTGTGCCAGCAGCAATTCGGTAAATTCTTTTGAATTGTAATAGTACATCACGCCAAAAATAGTTCCGATTAAAGGCGTTAAAACGATGATGATATTCATTAAAGTGATCACGGCTTTGTCTACATCGTTGTTGAGAAATAACAGCACAAAACCCAGTAACAAATAAAACAAAAAGTACACATAGCTCCAACGGCTGCGCATTAAATCGTAAAAACTGTATTTTAATATTTTAAGCATATTGTTTGGCTATTAAATTGGCAATGGCGTGCTCTAAATTGTCGTTGTTGGTTTGTTTTTTAAGCGCATCAATGGTTCCTTTGAAATAAATTTTGCCATCGAGCAGAAAAACAATTTCATCGGCAACCTCATCCACAAAACTCATAATGTGCGTGGTGATTAAGATTGTTTTTCCTTTGTCTTTTTCCTTCTGAATAATTTTTTTTAAATGGATGAGCGCAATTGGATCCAAGCCATTTGTGGGTTCATCCAACACAATTAAATCACTGTCGAACATAAAGGCGAGCACAATGTTCACTTTTTGCTTTGTGCCGCCCGATAAATTCCCCAACTTTTTGTCCAGAAAACTTTTGAGTCCAAAAAGTTCAATGAGTTCCTGCTCATTAGATTCCTTTGGCCGAAGATTTTTCACCATTTTAATCAGCTCAAGCACCGTTAAATTTGGCGGAAAATTGGCTATTTGCGGCAAGTAATTTAAGTTGTTTCGGTACTCCCACTTGCGCAAAACACTTTTTTTCTCGAAGAATATATCGCCTTTATTTGGAATGACCATCCCCAACAAACATTTGATCAAGGTGGTTTTTCCCGAACCGTTTGGCCCAAGTATGGCAAAGATGCCGCCTTTGTGAATCTCAAGGTCTAAACCGTCTAAAACGACTAATTTTCCGAATCGTTTGTGTAAATTTTTAAATTCAATCATTTATTCTTTTCATCTATTTATTATTTATTTTTTATTGGTACAGATGCAGTTCGCTATTAATCATTTCGTTGTGTATCAAAATTTGTTATGGCTCGTTTCATTAGTGGGTTGTTGTCCATTAAATCGGTTGGCGTAAAAACCGGCGAAACTTTTTCCGAAAAATTGATGATGTCAACAAACAAACTTCTTAACAAAATTAAGGCTTCCGGCGTTTTGTTTACAATGTATGAAAAAAGCTTTACGGGCCGGTACGGCACATCGCCAATACCATCTTTGTCCAAATCGTAACCTGTGTATTCACTCCAATAATTGTTATCGAACTTATTGTCGTTGATGTTTGAATTGTAGGCCAAATCTAACGAATTGTTCAAAAAATCGTTTTTTATAAAAATGTTTGAATAACAGGCTCCCGCAATTTTAACCGCCCAGCCATTTCTTAAAAAAGTATTGTTTTTATAATTGATTCGTGTGGAACCTTCGGCATTGATGCCGATGGTATTTTGCTCGAACAGGTTGTTGTAAATTTCGGCATCATAAATTTCTTTCAACAGCAAACCGTAAGACGCAGATCCCCAGTTGAGACTGAATTTATTATGGTGCATAACGGTAAATTTAGAAAACATCACCGCAACGCCGGCACCGTTATTTCTAAACTCATTGTGGTGGTATTCATTGTTGTTCGAAAACATAAAATGAAGGCCATAACGGATATTGTTATAGCTTAAATTATTATGGGCTACGCTGTTTTTCACAAATTCAAAATAAATGCCGTCGCGCAACCCAAACATTTCATTTTTGTAGATTTCCATTTCTTCCCCGCTCCAAATATGGATGCCGTTTCCCGAGCTTGCTTCATTTTTTCGATTGCTGGAAATTTTGTTGTTTCTGATAATGCCTTTTTTTGATTTTTCGACTAAAACTCCGAAGAAAACATTTTCCAGAATACAATCTTCAATCACAAAATCATTGGCTCTAATCACTTTTATGGCGGCATATTCAATGGTGTAACTCAATCCTACATTGATAATTTTAAGGCCTTTGATCTTAAAATTATTTGTTTGAAAAATTAAGATGCCTCCAACATTATTTCCGTCGATTACCGCGCCCTTTTCGCCAATTAGGGAAATGGGTTTGTCAATCACAATATCTTGCTCTTTGTACACTCCTTTTTTAATGAGAATCTCATCGCCATCTTTAGCCATTTTAATGGCCTCTTTGATGGTTTTTACCTCACAGCTTTGGCAAACCACGATTTGTTTGGCAGAAACTGCAAAAGCCATGAAAAAGAAAAATAACCCGATTTTATACTTCATTATTTATCGGAAAGTTTCTGTTTTAATAGTTCCCAGGTAAAAATTTCGCCTGAGTGTTTTTGTTGAAATTCTTCCGCCGTACTTTTAACTGAAAAGGCAGAAAGATTTGCGCCCATCGGACTTTTTATTCCCTCGCTTATTAAGTAAGTCGCTGTTTCTGCGTCGGTCATTTCACCCGGATTTGCATAATCTGCCACCAGTGATATTGCTATTTTTTCTTCGCTGCTTTCACCGAAATAATGGACCATGCACTCAATGGCGTCAAATTTAAATTGCTTGCCTTTGGCAGTCACCAATTGGGCTGAATGTGTTTGGTCCACAATATTCATTTTACAAAAATTGCATTGGTCTTTGCCGTAATCAATGGCTTCTGGTGCCACTTTACAAGAAGTTGCAAGCAACAAAACGATGGTCCCAATAAATAGTTGGAGGAATTTAGTGTTCATTATTTTTGATTTTATTAGTTCTCAAATATATGCAAAATTGCTGTAAGTTTTGAGAATTTGGTTTTGAGAATTGGGTTGTGAATTAAAATAGTTCTTTATCAAGCGCTTGCAAGACACCTAAAAATATCCCATTTTTTTAAAATAAAAACGAGCATAGTGTTTACACTCGTTTTAATATTAAATAAAAATACCTATGCTTTTTTTTCTTTTTTACCGACAAAAAACGCAATCAAGGTCAGGAACATTCCCGCAAATAAAAAGTAAGCGCCCAATCTTGGATAGGAATGTGCCGTAAAATTAAGAATGTCTTTTGAGCCAAAAAGCGGCGGTTGAAAGCCCATAACGGATCCATCGGGATTTTTAAAATTCATGATGGCTTTCGGACTTAAATTATGGCCGTAATTATACTCCCACAAATAAAAATCATACATCCCTGCAGTTCCCAAAATACACATCAAAACAAACCAGGCGAGAAATAATTTATGGTTGCCAATAAATCCAATAATTACGCCTAAAACAACCATGGCACCAATGACAATAGGAAAAATTTTAAACTCGGGAATGGTTTCCGGAATGTATTGCATCCCAACATAATGGTTCATTAAATTGATGTTTTTGATGTCAAATTCGTGCATATCAGTGAATTTATTAATGTGGATGTCCATTCCTAACGGAATTGGATATTGAGGAGCTTCAAGTGTTATGTTCCATAAAGGAAATACAAATAGCCCAAGTAACAGCAGGGAACCCACTATCATTAAAATTTTAGATTTTTTCATTTTTTTAAAAATTATTGCTTTATTAAATGTGACAAATAATGACACATCCTTCACGTTATACCCTATTTTTTATAAATTTTAATTTGTGTTTAAGCTTTTCTGCAAACACAAAAAATAAAAAAAATTCAAAAAATACTTATGGTGAAGATATGTGCAAACAACAATTAAATTTTTTCATCTGTTTATATTTTATTTTTTATTGGCACAGATCCAGCCTGCCTGCCGGACAGGCAGGTCGCCATTAATCATTCTGCTGTGTATCAAAATTTGTTATGGCTCGTTTCATCTGTTTATTATTTATTTTTTATTGGTACAGATGCAGCCTGCCTGCCTGCCGGCTGGTCGCCATTAATCATTTCTGTGTGTATCAAAATTTGTTATGGCTCGTTTCATCTGTTTATTATTTATTTTTTATTGGTACAGATGCAGCCTG
>JAUYUA010000101.1 GCA_030694935.1 Lutibacter sp.
TTCGCTTATTTCAATCTAATTTTGGGATCCAACAACCCATAACTGATATCCACCAAAATATTGATAATGATAAACATCGTGGCAATCACCAAAACACTGCCCATTATAATTGGTAAATCCAAGGTATTTAGCGCGTTTACAATTTCTTTTCCCAATCCGTTCCAGTTAAAAATATATTCCACAAAAACAGCGCCTGCCAACATAGAGGCAAACCATCCGGAAACCGCAGTAACAACAGGATTTAATGAATTTTTCAACGCGTGAGTTTTGATGATTTTATAGGTTGAAAGTCCTTTTGCCCGAGCGGTTCTAATATAATCCTGACTTAATACTTCGAGTAACGAATTTCGCATCAGCTGTATCACCACTGCCAAAGGCCTGATTCCCAATACGATTGCTGGTAAAAGCAAGTTTTTCCATTGAATGTAAGTGTTTTCGCCAAAATCGTCAACCTCATACAAACTGCCCGTCATATTTAAATTGGTGTAATTGTGTAAAACGAAGCCGAAAAACCAGGCAAATAAAATGGCTGCAAAAAATGAAGGCACACTCATTCCCAAGGTGCTCAGTATCGAAATTATTCGGTCGAAAAAAGTATCTTTATACAAAGCCGAAAGTATTCCGAAAAAAATGCCGGTGATAATGGCAATCACAATGGCAGAAACCGCTAAAACAGCTGTGTTTGGCATTGTTTCCGCAATCACTTCCGTAACATTTTTATCGTTTTTTTGAAACGATTTCCGCAGATAAGGAAACTTTATGACAACATTTTTTTCACCTGCGGAAAACAGTTTTGCATAAGTATATTTTTCTGCAGATAAATAAGTGTAATTTAAAGGATTGGAACTGTGAATAGAAATGGGTGACAAATCGTTCAAATAATATAAATATTGGGTAGTTAAAGGTTTGTCAAATCCATATTTGACACGAATATTTTGAAGCTGCTCAGCATCCTCCCGCTGGTCTAACATCATTCGTGCAGGATCGCCGGGCAACACATTAAAAAGAAAAAATATAACGGTAATTACGCCAAACAGCGTAAGAATTCCGTAAAATAATTTATTTAATATATAACTAAACAAGGTGCTTTATTTGGTTAACAAAGATAACTTAAAGTATTAAAATTACTACTTTTGTTAAATTCTTTATTTGAACGTATGAACAAACAAGCGCTTATTGCACAAATTCAACAAAAAAAATCATTTTTATGCATTGGATTGGATGTTGATTTGGATAAAATCCCAACGCATTTATTGGCAGAGGAGGATCCTATTTTTGAGTTTAACAAACAAATTATTGACGCCACGCATCATTTGGCGGTTGCCTACAAACCAAACACCGCTTTTTATGAAGCTTACGGACTGAAAGGCTGGGCGGCGCTGGGAAAAACCATCGATTATCTCAATGCTAATTATCCTGAAATTTTCACCATTGCCGATGCAAAACGCGGTGATATTGGCAATACCTCAACCATGTATGCCAAAGCTTTTTTTGAGGATTTAAATTTTGATTCAATAACGGTTGCGCCTTATATGGGAAGCGATTCGGTAGAACCGTTTTTGGCTTTTGAAGATAAAACCACGATACTTTTGGCATTGACTTCAAACAAGGGCGGACTCGATTTTCAGGGATTGAAAATTAACGGAAATGAGCTGTATAAAGAAGTGCTGAAAACGGCACTGACCTGGAAAAATTCGGAAAATTTAATGTTTGTGGTTGGCGCCACAAAACCGGAATATTTTGAGGAAATCAGAAAAATTGTGCCGAATCATTTTTTATTGGTTCCCGGTATTGGCGCTCAAGGCGGAAACCTGCGGGAAGTTTGCAAATACGGACTTAATAAAGATTGTGGCTTGCTGGTGAATTCGGCAAGAAGCATTATTTATGCCGGAAACGATGAAGATTTCGCAAAAGCAGCACAATCGGAAGCTTTAAAATTACAGCAGGAAATGGCTTTGATTTTAAGCAAATAGTTTGCGGGCATAATATAAAAGCATTCATCAGAAAAAAAATGGATAAAACGAAATTTAAAATTAGACCTTGGGAAATGTCTGACATAGACAGCTTGGTCAAATATGCGAACAATTGGAATGTTGCAAAAAACATGACTGACAAATTCCCGCATCCATATACTGAAAACAATGGGAAAGCATTTATTGAATTTGCAACCAAAGACTTGCCTATTCATCTTTTTGCAATAGACATTGACGGTGAAGCGATTGGAGGTATAGGAATTCATCCGCAAGACGATATCCATAGAAATAATGCAGAACTTGGTTATTGGCTGGCTGAACCATTTTGGGGACAGGGAATTATCAGTGAGGCCATAAAACAAACGGTTGACTTTGCTTTTACTACTTATGACATTAACAGAGTATTTGCCATACCATTTGGGACAAATATTGCTTCACAAAAAGTTTTAGAAAAGAACAATTTTATTTTGGAAGGAAAATTTGACAAAGTTCTTATAAAGAATGGCGAATTGTTAGATGAACTAATTTATGCAATCAGACGTGAAAATTGGAAAAAATAAGTAATGAAAATAATTAAAGACCAATTAGGAAGAGAATTTTCTGTTTCAAAAAATCCAAAAAGAATCATTTCATTGGTGCCTTCACAAACCGAATTGTTGTGCGATTTGAATTTAGAAAATGAACTGGTGGGCATTACGAAATTTTGTGTGCACCCTTACCATTTAAAATCGACCAAAACCATTGTTGGCGGCACAAAAAAAGTGGATTTCGATAAAATTAAGGCATTAAATCCCGATTTTATTTTGTGCAATAAAGAAGAAAATACATACGATTTTTTGCCTGAACTGGAAAAAATCGCGCCAACTTATTTTTCCGATATCACCACCATACAAGACAGTATCGATTTCATATTAAACTTGGGAACAATTTTAAACAGAAGAACGGAAAGCCAAAATTTGGTCGAAAAAATACACTTTAAACTTCTCGATTTTAAAGAATTCATCAAAACAAAACCAACCCGAAAAGTCGCTTATTTTATTTGGGCAAAACCTTGGATGGTGGCAGGAAACGAGACTTACATAAACCAAATGTTGCAACTCAATAAATTTGAAAACATATATCAAAATATGAGTCGGTATCCAAAGGTAGACATCAATAAAATTCGTTATGAAGGCGATCCTGAAGTCATTATTTTGTCTTCAGAACCATTTCCGTTTAAAGATGAACATGCGGTAGAAATTTCAACTTTCACCAATCGCTCCATCACAGTTTTTGCCGATGGCGAAATGTTTAGCTGGTACGGATCAAGATTGCTTTTGGCTTTTGATTATTTTAAAGCTTTGCACAAAAAACTGGAAAGTCATTTTTAAAACTCATTTCCACTAAGCCTGCCTGCCAAACAGGCTTGCTCAATGTGACAATCTTGTTAGCATTAATGTTCGCTCACGAAACTGAAAAAAGTTTATCTTTGAAAAATGAATGAGAATCAAACAAACTGGACTCCATTTTCTGATGATAATTTACTTGGTTTGACTGACAAGAATCAAATCAATGAAATTGAAGCTAAAGGAATAGCTAATGCTGAAATTTTCGTCTTTGAATTAGATACTGAAGTAGAACTTTCAACTACTTTAATACTTGAAATACATAAAATTGCTTTTGGTCAACTTTATGATTGGGCTGGAAAATGGAGAACAAGTGAGGTTACAGTTGGACAACTTATTCCAACTAAACCTACATTAGTTTTGCAAACAATGTATCAATTTATTGACAATTTAAACTTCAAAATTTCGATTTCTAAAAAGCACAAGGAACATATCGATTGTTTGGTTTACGCTCATTATGAGTTCATCAAAATTCATCCTTTCAATAATGGTAACGGAAGAACTGGAAGAATTCTGATGAATATTGTAGCTATGAAATTTGGTTATCAACCACTTGAATTATATTTTCGAGAAGGAGAAAGTAGAAAGTTTTACATCAATGCTATGAAAGAAGCAGATAATGGAAATTACGAATTACTGACTAAACTAATTAGTGAAGAATTGATTTCCTTTTAATTCTTTTTCTTTCAATACACGGTTTACGATTTTTACTATTTTAGATTTTGGAACTTGTTGATCCTCCAACGACATTGTAGAAAATACAGTATTAGTAAGAACTTTTGTCAAAAAGCCTTTTTCTTTTAACTGAGGATATTTTTCGTAGAATTTCATAATAGTGCAAATGTATAAAAATTATTTGAAAGCACTAATGCTACCACACCAGTTTTCATCAATGGCAAGGCTTGGGCAAGTCAGGAAAGTACGCTGGTGAAATAAAATTTTAGTTATATTTGTGTGGTCAGTGCCAAAAGTTGCCACTGAATGATAGCTGGGGGGCGATATGATCAAAATTAATCTTGCAACGCAAAAACACGTTTCAATAAATCGGAAGTACGTTTGGCTAAATTCGCTCTAATACCTCTTTCTTCAATTTCAACCATGGTAAAAACGCCTTTTAGGGCTTCGTTGGTCACATAATCCGTTAAATCCGGATTTACATCGGCGGTTAAAGGCAAATTATTGTATTTTGTGATTAAGTCTGCCCAAACTCTATCGGCACCCACTTTTTTAAATGAGTTGTTGATAATCGGATTAAACTTTTGGTACAATGCCGCTGAAGTGGCGGTTTTCAAATACAGTGTAGCCGAATTTTTATCGCCCAACAAAATGTTTTTCGCATCAACAAACGTCATCCCTGTTATGGCATCCTTAAAAATAGGAATGGCTTCTCCAACAGCATCCTCCGCAGCACGGTTCAACACTCGCAATCCTTCATCTGCCAAGTTTGACAGCCCCATGCTTCTTAAAGTACGATCCACTTTTTGCAATTCTGCAGGCAATAAAATTTTAACCATTTCATTTTTAAAAAAACCATCCTGAACCGCCAAAGTGGTTACCTGATTCGAAACTCCGTTTTGTAAAGCCTCCTTTAAACCGGCTGCAATTTGAAAATTCGTAATTTCTCCATTTGGCAATTGGTTAACCACCTGCTGTAATTCTGCACAGGCAGAAAGTTGAAACACAACCGCCACCAAAAGTATTTTTTTTAACATCTTTTTGTTTTTTTATTTTGTTATTTACTCAAATTTAACGCTTAATGCTGTCTGTTTTCTTGTCATATCCAAACGGACAATGCTTGCAACCGTTTTTACAGCAATACCCTCTTTTCAAATGATATTTTTCCGTAAAAACACGGTAGCCTTCTTCATTTATGTAATAATCTTCTTCTGAAGTAATTGGTTTTTCAAACATAGATTCCGCAAAAATAATCAATTAATTCTATTCATTCATTTTTCAAATGAATCCAAAATGAATTATATTTTAAATGGAAGAGGCAATTATCAGTCCAAACTTGGTTTAATACTATTTTTCTATTTTAAAATAGAAACAATCGATTTCTATTATTAAATGATTTTATTTAGATTTGTTTGATTGAATTTATTGAAGAATGATTGAAATTGCTTCAAAATTATTAAATCATAACTATTTAAATTGGACACCTTATTGTTGAAATCCGTTTTTATATCAAGCAAAAAGCACAAATTATCATTGCTTATTTCAAGCAAAGATGTTACTGCATTGTCAGATTTTTTGGAACTTACCATCAACGAAAAAGTCCTCATCCTTAATACCAATCTTGGCATAGAGATCTATTATCAGTCTGATCTTGATTACACCAATTTAATTACCCATTCTTTTCTGTTAATTGTATCAAAAAAAGGAAACGAAACTACCGAATACAGGATTGCTCCTTTCAGCACTTTTCCGGAATTAAAAAATGGCTTGCAACAAATGCTGGAAAGATTGAATTTGATGCCATTGGCGTTTGGTTGTTATTCAAAAAGCATCATGCATCAGCTGGACAAAAATTATGAAAAAAACAATCAGTTAATTGCATCACTTTTCACTGTCTGGAAACAAATTTTAATGATGCAAAACTTAAATGAGCAATCCAATTTTAAATTAAAACAATTTGAAAAAACATTGGAAGCCTTCAATGAAAAAAGCAATGTGAATGTGATTTTAAAACAATTAATAGCTAACGCAACCAACGCAATGCGACAAAACTGATCACAAAAAAACGTTCTGAAATTTCAGAACGTTTTTACTTTATGGATTAAAACTTTTAAAAATTAAATTATTTTTTTGTTCCCGGAGGATATTGTGCCATAATTTCGGCAACAAATTCTTTGATTTTTTCTTCCTTTTGAGCAACATTACCGGTAGCAGACAAAGCACCGCTTCCAATTCCCTGCCAAGCCAATTCTTTCTTGGTGGCATCAATTAAATCAATAAACAAAGTTCCTTCAGTGTATTTGGAAACCTGTGTTCCAAAATTTGGACCGTAATACCAAGGATGCCATCCGTAATAAAAGTTATTGTTGTACACATCTACTTTTTGTGTTGATTTTGCAAAAATATTAACAAGCAAATCCGGTTCCTCTGATTTTGTAAAACCTTTGGCGAGCAATTCACTTTCTATGGCCTTTAGAATTCTTCGTTTGTCCAAATCGGAAATTTCAGCTTTATCAATCCCTTTTTTATAAAAAGCGAATGTTTTATACTTAGAAAAATCGGCAGTCGTATCATAATCGGTTGTAACCCTGATGGAGCTGCAGGAAGCTACTAAAAAAATTAAAGCTAGCGGAAGTAATTTTAAGGCTTTCATTTAAATACAATTTTAATTATTAAAATAAATCTTTCAAGATTTGGTCATCAACTAAATAAGGCAATGTCACTTTTAAATTTGGCTCCACTTCCATCGCCCTTTTTATGGCGAATACGGCACCTTCATTTCTTGCCCAATTTCTGCGTGCAATTCCATTATTCACATCCCAAAAAAGCATGCTTTTTAACCGCTTTTCGGCCTCTAAACTACCATCAAGAACCATACCAAATCCGCCGTTAATAACCTCTCCCCAGCCCACTCCGCCGCCGTTATGAATTGACACCCAAGTTGCTCCGCGAAAGCTGTCGCCAATTACATTTTGAATGGCCATATCGGCCGTAAATTTTGATCCGTCGTAAATATTTGAGGTTTCTCTGTAAGGAGAGTCGGTGCCAGAAACATCATGATGGTCTCTTCCCAAAACAATCGGCGCTGAAATTTCACCTTTTTTTATGGCATTGTTAAAGCCTTCGGCAATTTTCATACGACCTTCCGCATCGGCATATAAAATTCTGGCTTGTGAACCAACCACCAATTTATTTTCCTGCGCACCTTTTATCCACTGAATATTGTCGGTCATTTGCTGCTGAATTTCTTTTGGAGAATTTTTTCTGATTTCTTCCAAAACCTCACAGGCAATGGCATCCGTTTTTTCTAAATCGGCCGGATTTGCGCTTGTGCACACCCAGCGAAAAGGTCCGAATCCATAATCAAAACACATTGGCCCCATAATATCCTGAACATAAGACGGATATTCCCATCTCTCGGTCTCTTCCCCAAGGGAAGAGAGGGTTTCTTTATTACAGTAATTCCCTTTTGAATCTTTATAAATTTTTGCTCCTGCCCTGCTCGCTTCCAGTAAAAAAGCATTGCCGTAATCGAAAAAGTAAGTTCCATTTGCAGTGTGTTTGTTGATTGCCGAAACTTGCCTTCTTAAACTTTCCTGTACTTTTTCTTTAAATAATACAGGATTTTCCACCATCATCACATTGGATTCTTCAAAAGAAATTCCTGCCGGATAATAACCTCCGGCCCAAGGATTGTGCAGTGAAGTTTGGTCGGAACCCAAATCAACATACACATTTTCTTCTGCAAATTTTTCCCAAACCTCCACAATATTTCCTAAAAAGGCAATGGAAACCACTTCCTTATTTTCTTTGGCTTTTTTTACCCTTATAGCCAAATCATTTAAATCGGTTATTTTTTCATCAATCCAACCTTGCGACAAGCGAATCTCTGTAATTTTCGGATTCACTTCGGCACAAACCGTAATACAACCTGCTATATTTCCGGCTTTTGGCTGCGCACCACTCATGCCTCCCAAACCGGAAGTCAGAAATAATTTTCCCGCCAAAGATTCCCCATTTTTAGCAATTTTTCGACCGGCATTTAACACGGTAATCGTTGTTCCGTGCACAATTCCTTGCGGCCCAATGTACATATAACTGCCTGCGGTCATTTGCCCGTATTGCGTTACGCCCAAAGCATTGTATTTTTCCCAGTCGTTTTGTTTGCTATAATTTGGAATCATCATTCCGTTGGTAACCACCACTCTTGGGGCATTGGTGTTAGAAGGAAACAAACCCATCGGATGGCCCGAATACATAATCAAAGTTTGCTCGTCGTTCATTTCCGACAAGTATTTCATCGTCAATAAATATTGTGCCCAATTCTGAAAAACAGCGCCGTTTCCGCCATACGTAATCAGTTCGTGAGGATGTTGCGCTACGGCTTCATCCAAATTATTCTGAACCATGTGCATAATGGCTTTTGCCTGCACAGATTTCCCTGGATATTCATTTATTGGCCGCGCATAAAACTGATAATCGGGACGAAAACGATACATATAAATACGTCCGTATTCTTTTAATTCCTCTGCAAATTCCTTTGCTAAAATAGGATGGTGTTTTTTGTCGAAATACCGCAACGCATTTCTGATTGCGAGCTCTTTTTCTGCTGTAGACAAAATATCCATGCGTTTCGGCGCATGATTTATTGTTTTATCGTAGGTTTTTTCTGAAGGCAATTCAGAAGGAATTCCTTGTTTTATCTGGTCTTGAAATGTCATTTAAATGCTATTTAACTTTACAAATTTACAATTATTTAAGAGAATTGCATCAGCGATTTTTTCTTCTTGCTTGAATCTCATTTGCCACACTTTTTTTATTTTTCTGAAAAATTTTAGACTTATTTGCTTTGAAATATTCTATATATTTGTTTAGCACCTTATCAAACATTATAATCTATTATACCATGAAAATCTCTTTCTTAAAGCTATTTAGCCTATCCTTCTTATTTATGTTGATTTATAGCCCAATGATGGCTATTGACACAAAAGATACCCGCTTGCTTTCTGAGCCAGCCATCAGTAAAAGCCATATCGCGTTTATTTATGCCGAAGACCTTTGGATTGCCAATAAAGATGGTTCTTATCCAAGAAGATTAACGGTGGATGAAGGCGTTGAATCGAATCCTATTTTTTCGCCGGACGGCAGTATGATTGCTTTCAATGCACAATACGATGGCAATACAGATGTGTATATTGTGCCTGTTTCGGGCGGTGTTCCTAAGCGTCTTACTTGGCATCCTTATAATGATTTGGTTAGGGGGTTTACGCCAAATGGCCAGCAGGTTTTGTTTAATTCTCAACGCAATACCTTTACCAACAGATATGCACAACTATTTACCATTGAGATTTCCAGCGGAAAAGTGACAACATTGGACATTCCCAATGCTTTTTGGGCTTCTTACAGTCCGGATGGCAATCAAATCGCATACACGCCAATTGCTGACAGATTTAAGCAATGGAAGCATTATCGCGGAGGAACAATGAGCAGAATTTGGATTTATGAAACAAAAAACCATGCTGTGGCCGAAATCCCAAAACCTGCGGGAGGCAGCAACGATGCCCAGCCAGTGTGGATTGGTAAAACTGTCTTTTTCATAAGCGACAGAAATGGAGAATTTAACCTTTTTAGTTATGCCCAAGATAAAAAAGAAATCAAACAACTTACCGATTTTAAGGAATTCCCAATTTTAAACATCAAATCTTCAGAGAACGAAATCATTTTTGAACAGGCTGGATATCTTCATCTATATAATGTTGACAGTGGAAATACCACAAGAATCAAAGTGGGTATTGCCACCGATTTGTTGGAGCACAGATCTCGATTTGTAACAGGAAATGATTATATCCGCAGCACAAATATTTCTCCTTCCGGTGCGCGTATGGTAGTGGATTTTAGAGGAGAAATCATTACCATTCCAGCGAAAAAGGGTGATGCATTAAACCTTACAAATACTGCAGGCGTACACGAAAAATATCCTGCCTGGTCGCCCGACGGAAAGCAAATTGCCTATTTTTCTGATGAGAGCGGAGAATATGCGCTGCATATTAAAAATGCAAACGGTGAAGGAACGACAAAAAAAATTGCTTTGAATGGTTCGGGATTTTATGCGAACATTCACTGGTCACCCAACAGCAAAAAAATCGATTTTGCAGACAATGGAAGAAACCTTTATCTGATGGATATTGCCAGTGGGAAATCCACTAAGATTGCAACTGATATGGTTTATGTTCCAGGCGCTTTTCGCGAACTTTTTGGCAGTTGGTCAGCAGATTCAGGATGGATAGCCTACACCATCATCACCGAAACTAATTTTGAACAGGCATATTTATATTCAATAACAGAGAATAAATCCTATCCGGTATCTGACGGTTTATCCAATGTAAGCAATCCTGTTTTTGATCCAAGCGGCAAGTATTTGTATATGTTTGCTTCCACCGATGCTGGACCCGTGGTTAACTGGTTTGATCTTTCCAATCAGGATATGAGAGCAAGCAATTCCTTGTATCTTGTTACCCTTCAAAAAAATACCGTATCGCCTTTTGCCAAGGAAAATGATGTGGAGGAAAGTAATGATAAAATAAAAGAAGAAGATAAAAAAGAGGATAAAGAAAAAGATAAAAAAGAAGAAAAAAAGGAAAATATAAGCATTCCTCCGCTTAAGATTGATTGGGAAGGCATCTCAAACAGAATTGTGTCAATTCCCATTCCTTCAGGTAATTACATAAATTTGCAAGTCCCAAAAGAAGGAGAGTTGTATTATTTAGACCAAGCGACAAATGATGACAAAACAATGCTTCATAAATATGATTTAAAGAAAAGAAAAGATGAGGTTATTATGGCAGCAGATGATTATTTGATTGCTGCCAAAGGAACCAAAACACTTTACCAAATCAAAGATAAATGGGGAATTGCCGATACCGGTAAAAAACCGGAAGATGATGCAATTGTGAACACCAATGCCTTACAAGTAAAAATTGAGCCTCTTGCCGAGTGGTCCAATATTTTTGATGAAGCCTGGCGTGTTAACCGAGATTATTTTTATGATCCCGGCATGCACGGCGCAGATTGGAACGCTATGAAAAAGAAGTATGCAACTTTTCTGCCTCACTTATCGAGTAAAGGTGATCTTTACCGAGTTATGGAGTGGATGTTCAGCGAATTGTCCGTAGGTCATCACCGATTTTCAAGTATGGGTGACCGCATGAAAAAAGCCAAAAATATTTCCGGCGGACTTTTAGGTGCAGATTATGAAGTGATGAATAACCGTTACCGCATCAAAAAAATCTATGGTGGATTAAACTGGACGCCTGATTTAAGATCGCCTCTAACTGAACCTGGTGTAGACGTTAAAGTAGGTGATTATATTTTAGAAGTTAATGGTAAATCCGTTACGGCAAATGATAATTTCTTCAGCTTTTTTGAAAATACGGCTGATAAGTTAACCGTGCTATCAGTTTCCTCTGCTCCTAATATGACCAATACAAGGAAAATTACGGTTACGCCTATTTCTTCAGAAATGACTTTACGCAACAGGGATTGGGTTGAAGGCAATATCAAAAAAGTAAATGACGCAACCAATGGACAAGTTGCTTATGTTTACGTACCAAACACCACAACCCAAGGTCATGAATACTTTAAGCGCTATTTCTTTCCGCAAGCTAATAAAGCTGCAATCATTATTGACGAACGTTTTAATGGCGGCGGTCAATTGGCGGATTATTATATCGATATTTTAAAACGTCCACTTCAGTCGTATTGGAGCTACCGCTACGGAAAAGACCAGAAAGCGCCTAATGCTTCCATACAAGGCCCAAAAGTTTTGCTTATTGATGAAACCGCTGGATCTGGTGGCGATTATTTCCCATATTTATTCAGAAAAAATGATTTGGGAACCATTATAGGAAAAACCACTTGGGGTGGTTTGGTTGGTATTTTAGGATATCCTGAGTTTATTGACGGCGGAATTGTCACGGCTCCAAACTTAGCCTTTTATGATGAAAAAGGTTTTGGCATTGAAAATGAAGGTGTTGCGCCAGATATTGAAGTTGAACAATGGCCTGCGGAAGTTATTAAAGGGAAAGATCCGCAATTGGAAAAAGCGATAGAAGTTGTTTTAGAACAGTTGAAAGCCAATCCTCCTAAAAAGATGGAAACACCGAGTTTTCCTATTAAAAGTAAAAACTAAATAACTGGCTGCACATTATAAAAGGTGCAATTTTAAACAAAAGGTATGGCAAATCAACTCGAATTTGAGTTATTGCCATACCTTTTTATAATGAATGAGAAAAATATTCGAGCTATCTTATTTTCAACTTTATTGAAAAAATTATATGTATTTTGGTTTGATTTTTGAATAGCGCACAAAATATGATTGTTGTTTTTAAATACATCATTCCGAAGAACTATTCCGGATTGACCATTTTCCCTTTTATTTTCTTAAGAAATAAGAAAAGTATAAAAGACGCGTTGTTTTTGAATCACGAAAAAATTCATTTAAAACAACAGATTGAATTGCTGTGGATTTTCTTTTTTGCCTGGTATTTTATAGAATACTGCATTCGTTTTTTTCAATATAAAAACCATGAATTTGCCTATAAAAACATCAGTTTTGAAAAAGAAGCCTATAAAAATGAACAAGATTTGAATTATTTAGAATCTAGAAAAATATTCTCTTTTTTAAAGTATTTATAGCTTTTCAATTCTTTTTTTGCGCTTTATGAAACTATTTTGATTTTCTGTTTGGTTTTTATCAACAGAAACATTTTACAATTAAAACCTCAAAAACCGCCGATTAAACAATACTTATAAATTTTTGTAAATTGCGGCTTACAATCAAAGATAAAAATGGACACAATCACACCTTATAAACCAAAAAATAAAGTTCGAATAGTTACAGCCGCTTCCCTATTTGACGGTCACGATGCCGCCATCAATATTATGCGAAGAATTATTCAGGCTACCGGCGTTGAAGTGATTCACTTAGGACACGACAGAAGCGTGGAAGAAGTGGTTAATTGTGCCATTGAAGAAGATGCGAATGCGATTGCGATGACTTCCTACCAAGGCGGACATATAGAATATTTTAAATATATGTACGATTTGCTTCAGGAAAAAGGCGCTCCACAAATTAAAATATTTGGCGGCGGCGGCGGTGTAATTCTGCCGGAAGAAGTTAAGGAATTGACCGAGTACGGAATTACACGTATTTATTCCCCAGATGATGGCAGAAGTATGGGTTTGCAGGGAATGATTAATGATATGATTTCATTAAGTGATTTTCCAACGGGTGAAATTATTGATTTTTCAGTTACCGATTTGGCCGGAAAAAATCCGATGCAATTGGCGAAAGCCATTTCTGCCGCTGAGAATTTCTCAGAAAAACATACCCAATTTATCAACGAAATTAAAACAGCATCCAAAAAATCGGAAACACCGGTTTTGGGAATTACTGGCACCGGCGGTTCAGGAAAATCGTCTTTGGTGGATGAATTGGTGCGAAGATATTTAATAGATTTTCCCGAAAAAACAATCGCGATTGTTTCGGTTGATCCTTCAAAAAGGAAAACAGGCGGCGCTTTATTGGGCGACAGAATTAGAATGAATTCCATAAAAAACGACCGTGTTTATATGCGTTCGCTTGCCACGCGCCAATCCAATTTGGCCTTATCAAAACACGTGAGCATTGCTGTTGACATTTTAAAAGTTGCCGGATTTGATATGGTGATTTTAGAAACTTCGGGAATTGGGCAAAGCGATACAGAAATTGTAGAACATTCCAATGTTTCCTTGTATGTGATGACGCCAGAATATGGTGCCGCAACGCAATTGGAAAAAATTGACATGATTGATTTTGCCGATGTCATTGCCCTGAATAAATTCGACAAACGCGGCGCTTTGGATGCCTTGCGCGACGTAAAAAAACAATACCAGCGCAATCATAATTTATGGGAAAACAGTGTAGATTTGATGCCGGTTTACGGTTCCATCGCTTCCCAGTTTAACGATCCGGGAACCAATGAATTGTATCAGGTGCTCATCAAAAAAATTAACGAAAAAACTGGAACGCACTTAAAAAGTACTTTTGAAGTTGCTGATAAAATAAGCGAAAAGCAATATATTATTCCGCCAAACCGCGTGCGTTATTTGTCGGAAATCACCGAAAATAACAGGGCTTATAACCAAAAAGCAAAAAAGCAAAAAGAAGTCGCCCAAAAGTTGTTTGGGATTTATAAAACCATTTGTTCTGTTGCAAAGGTTTCTGTTGAAACGGAGTTAACGCATCTAACTAAAATTGGCGTAAATGAAGATGAAATACTGAAAATTACTTCGGCTACGCTCAGTAACCGAAATCAGAATGACGACACTAAGCTTTTTTTATCACTGTTGTTCAAGGAATTTGCACGCGTAAAAATGGATTTAAATCCATACAACTGGGAACTCATTTTAGATTGGGAAGCCAAAAAACAATCCTATAAAAATGAAGTTTTTACTTTCAATGTTCGCGGTAAAGAATTGAGCATCCAAACACACAGCGAATCTTTGTCTCACACCCAAATTCCAAAAATTTCGCTGCCAAAATACGAGGCTTGGGGCGATTTATTGTTGTGGACTTTAGAAGAAAATGTTCCCGGTGAATTTCCTTATACCGCAGGACTTTTTCCGTTCAAAAGAACAGGCGAAGATCCTGCAAGAATGTTTGCGGGCGAAGGCGGACCCGAGCGCACGAACCGACGTTTTCATTACGTGAGTTTGGGACTTCCGGCAAAACGTTTGTCCACCGCATTTGATTCCGTGACTTTATACGGAAATGACCCTGATATCAGACCGGATATTTATGGAAAAATTGGAAATGCAGGCGTTTCAGTTTGTTGTTTGGACGATGCGAAAAAATTGTATTCAGGCTTCGATTTGACCAATGCGATGACATCAGTATCAATGACCATTAACGGTCCGGCACCAATGATGCTTGCATTTTTTATGAATGCCGCGATAGATCAGGAATGTGAAAAATACATTGTTGCCAACGGACTTGAAAAGGAAACTGAAGAAAAAATAAACGCCATTTATAAGAAAAAAGGTGTTGCTCGTCCGCAATATCAAGGCGAATTACCGGAAGGAAATAACGGATTGGGATTGCGATTGTTGGGTGTTACCGGTGATGAAGTTTTACCGCTTGACATTTATAAAAAAATTAAAACAGAAACCATTTCTAAAGTCCGCGGAACGGTGCAAGCCGATATTTTAAAAGAAGATCAGGCGCAAAATACCTGTATTTTTTCCACAGAATTTGCTTTGCGATTAATGGGCGACGTTCAGGAATATTTTATTGCCAACAACATCATCAACTTTTACTCGGTTTCCATTTCCGGATATCATATCGCGGAAGCCGGCGCCAATCCAATTTCACAATTGGCATTTACCTTGGCAAACGGGTTTACTTATGTGGAATATTATTTGTCGAGAGGAATGGACATCAATGAATTTGGACCGAATTTATCTTTCTTCTTTTCCAACGGCGTTGATCCGGAATATGCAGTGATTGGAAGGGTTGCCCGTAAAATTTGGGCGAAAGCGATGAAAGAGAAATATGGTGCAAATTCTAGAGCGCAAATGCTGAAATATCACATTCAAACTTCGGGAAGAAGTTTGCACGCCCAGGAAATTGACT
>JAUYUA010000003.1 GCA_030694935.1 Lutibacter sp.
CATGTTTTTCAATTTAACGAAACCCTCAGAAAACATATTTCTGAAGAAAAAATAAATCATTTTTTTGAAGTTACGGAAACCATCAACCAATTAATTAATGATAAAATTATTTTTAACAATAAACCGACCAAATAAAAAATAAATACTATTATCTTATGAAAAGACCAATAAAAAAAATAGCTGTAATCGGATCCGGAATCATGGGATCAGGCATTGCTTGTCATTTTGCGAACATTGGGGTAGAAGTTTTGTTGCTCGACATAATTCCCCGTGAATTGAATGAGACAGAATTAGCAAAAGGACTCACCCTCGAAAACAAATTTGTTCGTAACCGCATTGTAAATGACAGTTTAACCGCTTCGTTAAAATCGAAACCATCGCCTATTTATGACCTAAAATTTGCCAGTAGAATTTCAACAGGAAATTTGGAAGATGATTTGCATAAAATTAAAGAGGTAGATTGGATTATTGAAGTAGTTATTGAACGATTGGATATCAAACAACAGGTTTTTGAAAAAATTGAAAAATTCAGAAAACCAGGCACGTTGATTACTTCAAATACTTCAGGTATTCCCATAAAATTCATGAATGAAGGAAGAAGTGCCGATTTTCAGCAACATTTTGCGGTCACCCACTTTTTTAATCCGCCACGCTATTTAAAACTTTTCGAGGTGGTTCCGGGTCCGGACTGCAAACAGGATGTTGTCGATTTTTTAATGATGTACGGTGAAAAATTCTTGGGAAAAACTTCAGTTTTAGCGAAAGACACTCCGGCATTTATTGGAAACAGGGTTGGAATTTTCGGCATTATGAGTTTGTTCCATCAAGTAAAAGAATTGGGATTGACCATTGAAGAAGTTGATAAATTAACAGGGCCTGTAATTGGTCGGCCAAAATCGGCCACTTTTAGAACTGTTGACGTAGTTGGTTTGGATACCTTGGTTCACGTAGCCAACGGAATTTACGAAAATTGCCCTAATGATGAGGCGCACGAGCTGTTTAAACTTCCTGGGTTTATCGATAGCATGATGAAAAACAAATGGTTGGGAAGCAAAACCAAACAAGGTTTTTATAAAATGGTGACCGAAAATGGCCAAAAAAATATTCTTTCTTTGGATTTAAATACCTTGGAATACCGTCCAAATAAAAGGGCAAATTTTGCGACACTTGAACTCACTAAAACCATTGATCACGTAATTGACCGATTTAAAGTGTTGGTAAAAGGAAAAGACAAAGCCGGTGAATTTTACAGAAAGAATTTTGCGGCGATGTTTGGCTACGTCCAAAACCGAATTCCTGAAATTTCAGATGAATTATATAGATTGGATGACGCCATGAAAGCTGGTTTTGGCTGGGAAAATGGTCCATTTGAAATTTGGGACGCCATTGGTGTTGAAGCCGGAATTGAATTGATGAAAGCCGAAAACTTGCCTGTTGCAAAATGGGTGACTGAAATGCTCGAAAGCGGAAATAAAAGCTTTTATGCTGTTAAAGAAGGCGCTAAATATTACTATTCAATTCCGTCTAAGAAACAAGAAAAAATTCCTGGGCAAGACAGTTTTATCATTCTTGACAATATAAGGGAAGCCAAAACAATTTGGTCAAATCCGGGCGCTTCCATCCAACATTTAGGCGAAGGCGTTCTTAATATAGAATTCCAATCCAAGATGAATACCTTGGGCGGCGAGGTTTTACAAGCCATCAACAAAGGAATAGATTTGGCGGAAACCGAATATGAAGCTGTGATATTAGGAAACCAAGGCGCAAATTTCTCTGTTGGTGCCAATTTAGGCATGGTTTTTATGATGGCCGTTGAGCAGGAATACGATGAACTAAACTTCTCTGTAAAATATTTTCAAGATACCGTAATGCGCTTGCGTTACTCTTCTTGTCCAACCATTATTGCACCGCACGGATTTACATTTGGAGGCGCTTGTGAAATGAGCATGCACGCCGATAAAGTGATTGCCGCTGCAGAAACTTATATCGGTTTGGTTGAATTTGGCGTAGGAATAATTCCCGGCGGCGCAGGTTCAAAAGAAATGACATTGAGAGCTTCGGAAGGCTTGTTGAAAGATGACGTGAAATTGAACAAATTGCGCGATTACTTTATCAATGTAGCGATGGCGAAAGTGGCAACTTCGGCTTATGAAGCATACGATTTAGGATTCTTTAAAGAGTATAAAGACATTGTTGTGGTAAACAGAGACCGCCAAATTGCAATGGCAAAACGTCACGCCATTCAAATGCTGGAAGATGGATACACGCAACCAGTTCCTAAAAAAGCTTTGGTTTACGGACAACAAGCTTTGGGAATGTTTTTAGTGGGAACCGACAGTTTGGAAAAAGGTCATTATGCTTCTGAACACGACAAAAAAATAGCCAATAAATTGGGTTATGTGATGGCCGGAGGAAATTTATCAGAACCAACTTATGTTTCAGAACAATATTTATTGGATCTTGAACGAGAGGCTTTTATGAGTTTGTGCACAGAACGAAAAACATTGGAGCGCATTGAGCAAATGTTAAAAACCGGTAAACCATTACGCAATTAAAATCCCATCCCAACCTTCCCAAAGGGAAGGAGTTATAAAAATATAAAATGTATAATCTTTAAAAAAATAACCCGCAAAATCCCCTTTCCTTTGGAGAGGGTTAGGGAGAGGAAAATGAGAACAGCATATATAGTACAAGGATATAGAACAGCAGCAGGAAAAGCGCCAAAAGGTGTTTTTAGGTTTAAAAGGCCTGATGAACTTGCCGCAGAAACGATTGAACATTTATTGAAGGATTTTCCGCAACTTGATAAAAAAAGAATCGATGACGTGATGGTTGGAAATGCCATGCCGGAAGCAGAACAAGGCTTGAATATCGGGCGTTTAATTTCGTTAATGGGATTAAAAATTGAAGATGTTCCGGGAATGACCATCAACCGATATTGCGCTTCTGGTTTGGAAACAGTAAGCATTGCAGTTGCTAAAATACAATCGGGAATGGCCGATTGCATCATTGCAGGCGGTGTGGAAAGCATGAGTTACATTCCAATGGGCGGTTATCGTCCGGTGCCAAATTATAAAACAGCCAAAGAAGGAAATGAAGATTATTACTGGGGAATGGGTTTAACTGCAGAAGCGGTGGCAAAACAATTCAATATTTCCCGTGAAGATCAGGACCAATTTTCGTATCAATCGCATACGAAAGCTTTAAAAGCGCAAGCCGAAGGAAAATTTACCAGTGGTATTGTTCCCATCAATATTGAAGAAGTTTATATTGACGAAAACGGAAAAAAACAAGTAAAAAATTATTTGGTTTCTAAAGATGAAGGTCCGAGAAAAGAAACTTCCATTGAAGCTTTGTCAAAATTACGTCCGGTTTTTTCCGCTGATGGAAGCGTAACAGCAGGAAATTCATCACAAATGAGTGATGGCGCCGCATTTTTATTGGTGATGAGTGAAGAAATGGTGAAAGAATTAAATATTGAACCAATAGCTCGAATGGTTTCTTACGCGGCCGTTGGCGTTGAACCTAGAATCATGGGAATCGGACCGGTAAAAGCAATTCCAAAAGCGCTGAAACAAGCAAACTTGACTTTAAAAGACATTGATTTAATTGAACTGAATGAAGCATTTGCTTCGCAATCTTTGGCGGTGATGCGTGAATTAGACATCAACCAAGAAATTGTGAATGTGAATGGTGGCGCCATTGCTTTGGGACATCCGCTGGGTTGTACGGGCGCAAAACTTTCTGTGCAGTTGTTTAACGAAATGCGCACCAGAAAAAATAAATATGGAATTGTGACCATGTGTGTTGGAACAGGACAAGGTGCAGCAGGGATTTACGAATTTTTAAAATAAACCAACAAGGCTTTAAAGAATTAGCCATTTAATAAAACTAAAACATCAAATAAAAAATGGAAACAATAAAAGGAGGAGAATTTCTAATAAAGGAAATTAAATCGGAAGATATTTTTGTATCGGAAGAATTCAGTGAAGAACAAAAAATGATGAAAGAAGCGGTTATTGAATTTATAGACCGCGAAGTTTGGCCACATAGGGAACGTTTTGAAAATAAAGATTATGCCTTAACGGAATCAGTTATGCGCAAAGCAGGAGAATTGGGATTTTTGGGTGTTTCTATTCCTGAAGAATATGGCGGAATTGGAATGGGATTTATATCAACGATGCTGGTAACCGACTATATGTCGTCCGCAACAGGTTCGGTGGCCACTGCTTTTGGGGCGCATACAGGTATTGGAACTATGCCAATTTACTTTTATGGAACCGAAGATCAAAAACAAAAATACTTGCCGGCTTTAACATCAGGCGAAAAATTCGGAGCCTATTGTTTAACTGAGCCAGGAGCCGGTAGTGACGCCAATTCAGGAAAAACTACGGCACAATTAACTGCCGACGGAAAACATTATAAAGTTAACGGACAAAAAATGTGGATTTCCAACGCAGGTTTTGCCGAAATTTTTATTGTATTTGCACGTATTGAAAACGACAAAAACATTACCGCATTCATCTTGGATTTCGATAAAAAAAATCCGAATGGCGTTACTTTGGGCGCAGAAGAAAATAAACTTGGAATTATGTCATCGTCAACACGTCAGGTATTTTTTAGCGATACTTTAATTCCTGTTGAAAATATGTTAGCCGGAAGAGGAGAAGGCTTTAAAATAGCGATGAATTCACTAAATGTGGGCCGTATAAAATTAGGCGCAGCCTGTTTGGATGCAAGCAGAAGAATTATCACCGAATCCGTAAAATACGGAAATGAACGCATTCAGTTTAAAGTGCCGATTTCAAGTTTTGGCGCCATTCAAAAAAAATATGCTGAAATGTGCACCAAAGCCTTTGCCTTGGATGCGGGAAGTTACAGAGCGGCAAAAGACATAGAAAATATGATTAATTCGCTTTTGGCTGAAGGAAAATCGCACCAAGATGCAGAATTATTGGCTTTTCAGGAATATGCCATTGAATGCGCCATCATAAAAGTTTTTGGTTCTGAAGTTTCACAATTTGTTTCGGATGAAGGCATCCAAATTTTTGGCGGAATGGGATTCTCAAAAGACACGCCGATGGAAAGCGCCTGGAGAGATGCACGGATTACCAGAATTTACGAAGGAACCAACGAAATTAACCGATTGTTAACTGTTGGAATGCTGCTTAAAAAAGCGATGAAAGGTGAAATTGATTTAATGACTCCCGCTATGGAAGTCGGCAATAGTTTAATGGGAATTCCATCGTTTGACACACCAGATTTTTCTGAATTGTTTTCAGAAGAAAAAGAGCTGATTGCCCGATTGAAAAAAGCATTTTTAATGATCGCAGGAAAAGCAGTACAAAAATTCGGTATGGATTTAGACAATCATCAACAATTGGTTTTGGCCGCTGCAGAAGTTATGATTGAAGTTTATATGGCTGAATCAGCCATCTTAAAAGCTGAAAAAGTGGTAAAATTCACTTCAGAAAAAGAAGCGGAAGTACAAATTGCCTTGGCTAAATTAAACTTATACAATGCTGTTGATAAAATAAATGCCTTTGGAAAAGAAGCGATTTTATACTTTTCAGAAGGTGATGAGCAACGTGTAATGTTGATGGGTTTAAAACGTTTTACAAAATATGTTAACAATGCAAACCCAATTGCATTGAGAAACGTGATTGCAGAAAAATTAATTACCGAAAACAATTATTGTTTTTAGGATTTAATCAATTCACAATAGAATTTAAAAGCTGTAACAATAATGTTGCAGCTTTTTTTTATTTAAATCATTGAAAATAAGCTATTTCCTGACTTCCGCACTCTAATTTTCTTAAAACTATAACTTATTGATAAATAGTTATTAAAGTGTAATTAGATAGTGATTTTGGGTGTTAAAATGCGAAACTCAGGAAAAAACAATATGACAATAAGAGGGGATTTAATATTAAATCTGTGTGAAATTTTTAAATATATTAATGGTTCTTATCGGAATTTTTTAAGCCATTCATCTTTGTGAGACTTTATTTTTTTCTTTGTGTGACTCTGTGTAAAAGTTATTACACAAAGTCACAACAAGAATCACAAAGTTACACGGAGAAAAATTTCATTTATGATAAACAAGTTAATCACGTCTATTAACCGCAATCCCGATAGATCGGGTCGCAAAGTTTTTTCGCAAGTTACGCAATTAGATAGCCATCTATTTGAAGCTGATATTTGCGTTCTTTGCGCATTTTCATTGCGTTCTTTGCGGTTAAGTTTTTATTAATTTTAAACATACATTAACCTCACCTGAATTCCGCACTCTAATTTTCTTAAAACTATAACTTATTGATAAATAGTTGTTAAAGTGTAATTAGATAGTGATTTTGGGTGTTAAAATACGGAAATCAGGATCTGTAACAATAATGTTTCAGCTTTTTTTTTACATAAATCCTTGAAAATAAGCTATTTTTTTTGTAATTTTAATCTCGCATTCCAGACAATTACACTGCCTTAAATGTTTCATTATTTAAACAATAATTATGAAAAAAGATATTGGTATATGGCTTGACACTCACCAAGCCAAAATTGTTTCGCTTTCAAACGGCGAACACACCGTTAAAAACATTGAATCCAATATTGATACCAGAGCGCGAACACCTGCAGAATCAAAAAAATATGGAAGATTTGATGGGCATTATGTTACTTATGAAAAAAACTGGGAGAATAAAAAAGTAGCGCAAACACATCTTTTTCTTAAAATACTATTGAATGAAATTGAAGATTGTGATGCCGTTGTGCTTTTTGGTCCGTCAGTCATGAAAACTATTTTTGAAAAGGAAATTAAAAACAATTTAAACCTTATCGGTAAACTTTCGGGTGTTTTTGATGCTGATTCAATGACTGAAAATCAAATGGTTGCTTGGGTTAAAGGTTTTTACAAAAAATAAAATTTACCTTAAACTTACTAATTGGAACAATTTTCGCTAATAGTAAACCTGTTACTATAACTAGCGATGCTATACTTTAATATTTAAGGGTTTTATGCGCGCATAAATTATAGTGTATATTTGAAAAAATCTGTAATTTATAAAATCCATTTTATGCAAATAAAACCAATTTTAATTTCAATTTCATTGTTAATTTCAAGCATTGGCTTGGCACAAAAACCAGACATTGATATCATAAAAACTAAAAACGGCACGCTGCAAATTCAGCCAGTTTTGCATAGCAGTTTGGTGTTAACCTATAACAAAACAACCATTTATGTAGATCCTTATGGCGGTGCAAAAATGTACAAAGGCATAAAATCGCCCGACATTATTCTGATTACCGATAGTCATGGAGATCATTTAGATTTTAAAACATTGGATTCCATTGACACTTCAAAAACAATTTTTATACTACCTGAAGAAACAGCCAAAAAATTTCCAAAAAAATACGGAACTGAAATGGTGAAACTTCAAAATAGACAAGGCGTTCACCGATTGGATTTTTTCATAACGGCAATTCCGATGTATAATTTGCCTGAAGAATCAAATTCAAGGCATCCAAAAGGTCGCGGAAACGGTTATATCATTACTGTTGACGATAAACAAATTTATATTTCGGGAGATACAGGAGATATCCAGGAAATGAGAATGCTTCAAAATATTGATGTGGCTTTTGTTTGCATGAATTTACCTTATACTATGACCATTGAGCAAGCCGCCAGCGCCGTTTTAGAATTTCAGCCAAAAATTGTGTATCCTTTTCATTATCGAGGGCAAGACGGTTTTAGTGATGTGGAAGCTTTTAAAAAATTGGTAAACACAAAAAATAAAGCCATAGAAGTTCGATTGAGAAAATGGTATCCCAACAATTAATTTTAGCTTTATTTCATTTTAAAATCACTTTTAATCCTTTTGTAAAATAGCTTTCTAAATTGTAGCTTTTCATTACATTTGATAAAATATATTCGTACTAAAAACTTTTAAGATGAACATTTTATCAAAAATAATAAGTTGCTCCATTGTTTTATTGGCGTTCAGTTGCTCAAATAAAGATCAGGCTTTAGAAGCTGAAAACACAATCAACGCAAAAGATTTAGAAAAACACATTATCGCGCTTTCCTCTGATGAGTTTCAAGGCAGAAAACCTTTTACCGTCGGCGAAGAAAAAGCTACCCAATATATTGCAAATGAATTTAAAAAAATGGGGATTGAAGGAGGTTATGACGGGAATTATTTTCAAAATGTGCCATCTGTTGAACTAAATTACAGCCCGGATAAAAGCATCACCATAAATACCAAAAATGGTGAAATCATCCTTGAAAACACCACCGATTTTATTGCCAAAACGCCTCATTTAAAAGATATAGTTGAAATAAAAAATGCCGAAATTGTTTTTGCAGGCTATGGCATCGTGGCTCCGGAATATGGCTGGGACGACTATAAAAATATTGATGTAAAAGATAAAATTGTTTTGGTTTTAGTGAACGATCCAGGTTTTGCAACACAAAATAACGAACTTTTTAAGGGCAACGCGATGACGTATTACGGCCGTTGGTCCTACAAATATGAAGAAGCAGCCCGGCAAGGCGCAAAAGGGGTTTTGGTGATTCATTCAAACAAAGCGGCCGGTTACGGATGGGAAGTGCTCACAAATACTTCGGCATCAGGAATCTCTATTCAAGCTAAAGACGGCAATGCGCAAAAATGCGCGCTTGAAGGCTGGATAACAGATCTCGCCACCAAAAAGCTTTTTGAAAAATCGGGACTTGATTTTGAAGCGCTTTCTAAAAAAGCAGAAACACCCAATTTTGAAGCTTTAAGCTTAAATTGCAATTTGAATTTGACCATTAAAACAAAATTAAAATTTGCAAACAGCAAAAATGTTGTTGCCATCATTAAAGGCACAAAACGTCCCGATGAATGCATTGTTTATAGCGCACATTGGGATCATTTTGGCATTGGTCCAAAGCACAATGGCGATTCAATTTACAATGGCGCCATAGATAACGGGACAGCTTTAGGCGCAATGCTGGAAACCGCAAAAGCTTTTTCAAAATTAAAAACAAAGCCCGAGCGTTCCATCGTTTTTATCGCAGTAACGGCTGAAGAAACAGGAATGATTGGCTCGAAATATTATGTTCAAAACGGACTTTTTCCTCCCGAAAAAACAATTGCTAACCTAAATTATGAATTGTTGTTGCCCATTGGTAAAATGAAAGATGTAACCATCACGGGTTTCGGGCAATCGGAATTGGATGTTTATGTTGAACAGGCTGCAAAAGTGCAAGATCGGTATATTACTGATGAACCTTTCCCTGAAAACGGGATGTATTTCCGGTCCGATCATTTTAGTTTCGCACAAGCCGGAATCCCTTCTTTATTCATTAAAGGCTGGCAAGACAGCCGGGAACACGGCAAAGATTGGGCAAAAGACCAAATTAACAATTATTGGGCAAATACCTATCACAAACCTACCGATGAATACAATCCAAACACGGCAGATTTATCCGGTTGTGTGGAAGATGCCAAGCTTTTCTTTAAAATTGGATACAAATTGGCCAATGAAAACAGTTTCCCAAAATGGAATGAAAAATCTGAATTTAAAGCGATTCGTGAAAAATCAATGGTAAAATAGACTAAAATTAAAAAGCAATTTTTGGGCGTTCCCCGCCAGCTGGCGGGGCGGGCTTTACGTTGCAATCTTTTATTGCGAAAGAGCAATAAAAGTATTTTCACTTCAATCCCTAACACAAATCTTTTTATTTCATCAATTCTTTGCCAACGGCACAATTCAAGCACAATTGCTTGTTGCAATAATCGTTTTTTAATTGAAGCAATGCCTGCGTTTCAAAAGCGGTGTTGCTTTTAATGTTAAGTTCGCTGAATTTTGAAATAATCTCGTTTTTCTCAGGTTTTATTTGTGCAATAATGGTAAGCGCCGAACTTAAATCATTTGTTCCCAAGTTTTTTAGATACAGAAATTTCATCGGAACAATGGTGTTTATCAGCAGTAAATCGATAAATGGTTTCGTGATTTTTTTAACGCTTTTTTTTGAAATTGTTTCAAAAGTGTAATGCGTTTCCCAAAATGTTGAAGTAGCCAAATCAAACAGCTCATAAAATGCTTCAATATGTTCCGTTTCAACAATTTTAGAAAACAAATTTTGATGTTGATGATAAAACATCGCCAATTGCGACAATCGAATGGTGGGGAAATTATTTGGCCGCAACCTAAAAAACTGGACCTGCCCGTTTGAAATGGGCGTCAATTGAAACTTTACTTTTAAAAAGTTGTATTCCTTTTTAAGTTTATTGAAATATTCCGATTCAGATTCGTTGGAAAGCATTCCGACCTGGCCAAAAAATAAAGCTTCCAGCTGTTCCAAATTATTGGATACTTTTCTTACAATTGAAAAATCGAAAGAACTTGCAAAATTCATAAATGCTTCCGCATTAATCTTCAACCCAAAATTCTTTGCCATTAAAACAAACAATGCCGCTTCCCAATTGTTATTTAATTTTGTGAGCGTATTTTGAATTTGTGCCGACTTATTTTCGAGCCTTTCAACATAAAGCCGCTCAATCCAATTGGTTAAAATAAAAGAATCTACACTTGCAATGTCTTTTTCGCAATTGATCCAGTTTTTATTTTTGCTGAAAAGTTGCTGGTAATTGTTCAATAATTCCTTCGAAATATAATTTTTCAATGCTAAAGTGGCAATTGGCTGATTTGTTTTTCTGAAAACATCAACGGAATGTTCCCAAACCACATGCAAAATCACCGAATCGTAATTTTCATCGTTTTCATGATTGTGCGCATACCAATCGGATGAATTTAAATGAATCTCAACATTTCCTGCCCAAAGCTGATTGCCTATCACCAATTTGGCATTCAGAAAATCGGGTCCGGTATTCATATTGGCGGTGCCTGTTGAAATAATTTCAATAATTTCACCGTTGGTGGTTTGTAAATTTGTAGTTGAAAACAATTTAAGTTTCCATACAAAATGCAGTAAATTTTCCTTCATAGCAATTTAATATCAACCTAAAAGTATGCAATCTTCTTCAGTAAAAAAAATTGAATGAGAATTTAACGAAATTCGGTATTTTTAAATTATTTTTGTTCCTTATAAAATTCAAGTAAATGAACATCATCAACAGTTTAGAATGGAGATATGCCACCAAAAAATTTGATCCTTCAAAAAAATTATCAGTACAACAAATTGAAACACTAAAAAATGCATTTAATTTAACGGCGACTTCATTTGGTTTGCAACCTTTAAAACTGATTGTCATTGAAAATAAAGAACTTCAGGAAGAATTTGTGAAATATTGTTATTACCAACGTCAGGTTGCCGATGCTTCTCACCTATTGGTTTTATGCATTGAAAACGACACAACAACTGATGATATTAATGCCTATTTTGACCTGGAAAAAGAAGTTAGAGGCGTATCCGAAGAAGTAATTTCTAAATTTAGAGATCAACTTGTTGCTATGTACAAAAACAAAACTTTGGAGGAAAAACAATTATCGGCTACCTACCAAACTTACATTGCGCTGGGCAATTTAATGACGGTTTGCGCCGTTGAAAAAATCGACAATTGTCCGATGGAAGGATTTGTGCCTGAAAAAATTGATGAATTGTTAAATTTATCTGCACAAAATTTAAAGTCAATATTGTTGTTGCCTGTTGGTTTTAGGGCTGAAGATGATTTTATGAGCACCATGAAAAAAGTAAGAAAACCATTAAATGAAACCGTTTTAGAAATATCATAAAAACTCAAACATTAAGAAAATGACAAAAGATATAAGAACTCTTGAACCTACTGAACTTTGGAATAATTTTGCCGATTTAAATGCGGTGCCAAGAGGTTCTAAAAAAGAAGAACGCGTAATTCAATTTATGGTTGATTTTGCTAAAAAATTAAACCTGGAAACCGTGGTTGACCTTGTTGGCAATGTGATCATAAAAAAACCTGCTTCAAAAGGCATGGAAAATCGCAAAACTGTGGTGTTGCAATCTCACTTAGATATGGTGCACCAAAAAAATTCGGACACTAATTTTAATTTTGACACAGAAGGAATTAAAATGTTGGTTGATGGCGATTGGGTTCGTGCAGAGGGCACAACGCTTGGTGCCGACAATGGTATTGGCGTTGCCGCAATTATGAGTGTTTTGGCTTCAAAAACCATCAAACATCCTGCAATTGAAGCATTGTTCACTATTGATGAAGAAACAGGAATGACTGGTGCAATGGGATTGCAGGCCAATTATTTAAATGGCGAAATATTGCTTAATCTGGATACGGAAGAAGATGATGAAATTGACATTGGATGTGCTGGTGGGATTGATGTAACTGCAGAAAATACCTATAATGAAGTTGGGACGCCAGTGAATAGCAGCGGATATTCTATTGCAATAACCGGATTAAAAGGAGGCCACTCCGGAATGGACATTCATAAAGGATTGGGAAATGCCAATAAAATTATGAACCGTTTATTATATGAATCAAAAGAATTTATAAGAATTTCTGAAATTAACGGAGGAAGTTTACGAAACGCCATTCCTAGAGAAAGTTTTGCAATCATTTCAGTTGCAGATTCAAGAAAAGATGCTTTTATAAAAAAAATAAACAAAACTGTTAAAGATATTAAGATTGAACTTGCAACAGTTGACCCTAATTTGGAAATAAAAATCTTGGAAGTGCCTACTCCTAAAAGCGTTATGACAACCATCAGTCAAAGCACTTTGCTTAACATGATTTATGCAGCGCATGATGGTGTTTACAGAATGAGCAATGACATGAAAGATTTGGTGGAAACTTCAAACAATGTTGCCCGTGTAATTGTGAAAGACGAAAGCGTGAAAGTGATGTGTTTAACACGATCTTCCGTTGAATCAGCAAAGTTTGATTTGGCAAATAAACTAAAAGCCACCTTTGAAATGGCTGGATATGATGTGACGTTTTCAGGCTCTTATCCAGGATGGAAACCAAATGTAAATTCTCCAATTTTAAAGCTTTTGACAGAAACATACGAAAAACTGTTTAACGAAAAACCTGATGTTGTTGCTTGTCATGCCGGATTGGAATGCGGAATTTTAGGAACCAATTATCCAAATATGGATATGATTTCATTTGGGCCAACCATCCAAGGCGCACATTCGCCCGACGAAAAAGCCAATATTAAATCCACCCAGAAATTCTGGAAATATTTACTCACTATTTTAGAAAGTATTCCGGCAAAAAAATAAAAAATAAAAGAGGCTTGAAATTTCAAGCCTCTTTTGCTTTTTAGCGCTTTGTTAACAATATAAACTTTCAAAAACCATAAATAATTGTATTTTTACACCTTAAAATAATTCGATATTCTTTTATGGGAAAAATTATTGCAATCGCCAACCAAAAGGGAGGCGTTGGTAAAACTACAACCACTATTAATTTAGCCGCGGCTTTAGGTATTTTAGAAAAAAAAGTGTTGTTAATTGATGCCGACCCGCAAGCAAATGCTTCATCGGGACTTGGAATTGCCATAGAGGAGGTTGAACTTGGAACGTATCAATTGTTGGAACACTCCATTACGGCAAAAGAGGCAATTGTCCCTTCAAATTCTCCAAATGTTGATATCATTCCGGCACATATCGATTTGGTGGCCATAGAAATAGAATTGGTCGATAAACAAAACAGGGAATATATGTTGAAGGAAGCCCTGAAAGAAATTAAAGATGATTACGATTATATTTTAATAGATTGCGCGCCTTCATTAGGATTGATTACTTTAAATTCGCTTGTTGCCGCCGATTCAGTGATTATCCCAATTCAGTGCGAATATTTTGCCTTGGAAGGTTTGGGGAAATTGTTAAACACCATCAAAAGTGTTCAAAAAATACACAATACCACATTGGATATTGAAGGATTGCTGTTAACGATGTATGATTCCCGTTTGCGACTTTCAAACCAAGTGGTGGAAGAAGTTAAAAAACATTTTCAAAGCATGGTTTTTAAAACCATTATTCAACGAAACGTTCGATTGAGCGAAGCGCCAAGTTACGGAGAAAGCATTATTGCTTATGATGCAACAAGCACCGGAGCCGTAAATTATATTAACTTAGCCAACGAAATTTTAAAACTGCATACCAAGGATGGCAAAAGCAATTAAAAAACAAGCAATGGGACGAGGCTTGTCGGCCTTATTGAACAATTCCGACATCACTTCCGCTAACGATAAAAATGCCGATAAACTTGTTGGCAGTATCCTGGAAATTGATTTGGATTTAATTGATGTAAACCCTTTTCAGCCAAGAAGTTATTTTAACGAAGAATCGTTGCGCGAATTGGCAAGCTCCATTAAAGAATTGGGTGTTATTCAGCCAATTACCATCAGAAAATTAGAAGGAAATAAATTTCAATTGGTTTCGGGAGAAAGAAGATACAGGGCTTCAAAATTAATTGGAAATACC
>JAUYUA010000004.1 GCA_030694935.1 Lutibacter sp.
AAATTTAGGAAATTTGATTTTATGCTTTTTAATTTAAAGAAATATTTTTTAAAACTGCTGAATCTTACCTCTACCCATTCCCTTTCCCATACCATTTGGGTGCTCATCAGTAAAATGTTTTTCAAACCAATCGGGTTTTTCCAATTCATTATCGTAAATATAAGCCGCTATTTTTTCAAGATCCTCTTTTTTGAAGGCTTGTTTTGGCATAACGTTAAATTGCATAACTGCACCCCGCATTAAAGCATTTTCTTTGGTTGGGTTTAATGCCCAATCAGTAAATGCATTTACAAACTCCTCTTTTGAATTGTAACTCATTTTATACCTCCTTTTAATGGCGGCCATTGGCGGTGCAATTATTTCATCATGAGATTTACTGGTAACGCTATGACAGGCATAACAATTATTTTTCATAAGGATGTATCCTTCCGATTGATTTTGGGATGTAACTATTGCTGCAATTGTGTTGGCCGATGGTTCCTGTTTTTTCTCATCACAGCTAATGAATACAAGGGTTGCTAAAACTAAAAAGATTGTTTTTAAGTTTTTAGCTTTTAATAATAGTTTATACATATTACATAATTTAATTTAATTTAACATCATTAGACATTAGACCCTGCAATTACTAAAAAGTTTTACCTTTAATCATAAATTTAAACTACTATCAATTTTAAAAATAAATGCATAAAAAAGCGCTTTCAAATTAATGCAAGCGCTTCTAAAATATTTAAGTAAAAGTTTATTTGAAATTAATTTTTCGCATACGTAAACTTTGTGGCGTAACCTCTAAATATTCATCATCTTTAATGTACTCCATACATTCTTCCAAAGAAAATTCTTTCTTAGGCGCAATGTTTACCGCGGTATCTGTTCCTGATTTACGAACGTTTGTTAATTTTTTACCTTTTATAAGGTTGATCGCCATATCATCTTGTCGGTTATTTTCGCCAACAACTTGTCCTTTATAAATTTCCTGGTTGATGTCGATAAAGAAAATTCCTCTGTCCCCAAGTTTATCAATTGCATAAGCCGTTGCTTTTCCTGCTTCCGCAGAAATTAAAGCACCATTCACAACCTCATTAAAATCACCTTTATAAGGGCTAAATTCAACAAAATTATGGTTGATGATGGCAGTACCGGCAGTTGCGGTCAATAATTTATTACGCAAACCTATTAAACCTCTTGAGGGAATGGAAAATTCTAAATGCTGTAAATCACCTTTAGGTTCCATAATTAATAAATCTCCCTTTTTCAAGGAAACCAAGTTAATTACTTTGCTTGAAGATTCTTCAGGAACATCGATCACAAGCGTTTCATAAGGTTCACATTTAACGCCGTCTATATCTTTCATAATTACTTGCGGTCTTCCCACTTGTAATTCGTAACC
Source organism: Lutibacter sp. (assembly GCA_030694935.1). GTDB lineage: Bacteria > Bacteroidota > Bacteroidia > Flavobacteriales > Flavobacteriaceae > Lutibacter. The sequence goes on from JAUYUA010000004.1 coordinate 1,388, forward strand.
TTCTCTTCGCATTGTTTCAATCAATACAGATAAATGCAAAATTCCGCGTCCGTAAACATTAAATCGGTCTTCACTCTCTGTATCTTCAACCCTAAGAGCCAAATTCTTTTCAATTTCTTTGTACAATCTGTCACGTAAATGACGGGAAGTCACAAATTTTCCTTCTTTTCCATAAAAAGGGGAATTGTTAATGGTAAACAACATACTCATTGTAGGCTGATCCACTTTTAACCTTGTTAAAGGTTCAGGATTTTCAAGATCGGCAATAGTATCGCCAATTTCAAATCCTTCAATACCTGTTATGGCGCAAATATCACCGCTTCTTACAGTAGCTGCTCTGTCTTTGCCCATCCCTTCGAAAGTATGAAGTTCTTTGATACGCACTTTTTTAAAAGTACCATCCGCTTTGCAAATCGCATAATCTTTGCCTTCAACCAAATCGCCTCTATATACACGTCCGATAGCAATACGGCCAACAAACGACGTAAAATCCAAAGAAGTAATTTGCATTTGAGGTGTTCCTTCATAATAAGGAGCCTCTGGAATATTTTCTAAAATAGCGTCTAATAAAGGAACTATATTATCAGTTTGTTCTCTCCAATCCGTACTCATCCAGTTATGTTTGGCTGAACCATAAATTGTGGCAAAATGAAGCTGATCTTCAGTTGCATCTAACGCACACATTAAATCGAATACTTTTTCGTGCACTATATCTGGTGTACAATTTTCTTTATCAACTTTATTCACCACCAGTATTGGCGTTAAACCCAACTCCAACGCTTTACCCAAAACAAAACGCGTTTGCGGCATTGGACCTTCAAAAGCATCTACCAACAACAAAACACCGTCGGCCATATTTAATACCCTTTCCACTTCACCGCCAAAATCGGCGTGACCAGGTGTGTCAATAATGTTGATTTTTACGCCTTTATAAATAATGGACACGTTTTTTGACAGGATGGTAATTCCTCTTTCTCTTTCTAAATCATTGCTGTCCAATAATAATTCGGTACGAACTTTTCGTTCATCTAAAATATGGGCTTGATCAATAATTTTATCAACCAAAGTCGTTTTACCGTGGTCAACGTGGGCTATAATAGCGATGTTTCTGATAGATTGCATGTTCTAATTTTTTTAGGCGATGCAAAAGTAGTTGTTTTATTTTGTTTTATCTCACAAAAGTTTCATAATGATTTTCCTTCTTTAATGACCTTAACTTACTGTTAATGTTTATTTTAAACAGAATGCAATTGCATCATTATAAAATCCAATTTTATCAATTAGGCAATACTATGGATTATTGGCAGACTTCAATAGCTATTTTTAGTGTTTTTAGGTGAATTTTGATCTTTAAAAAAAGCAGAAAAAAAACTGCCGGAAATGACAGTTTTTTTTCAAAATTATTATAAAAATATCTTAAATTTTACGTCTTTCACGTTCTCGTTTTAGTAATTCAAGCTCCCTATTTGTTTGTCCGGCCACTGAAGTATTTTCTTCGGCACGTCTAATTAAGTAAGGCATCACGTCGCGAACAGGCCCAAATGGCAAATATTTAGCCACATTATAACCAGCGGCTGCCAAATTATAGCTTATGTGATCACTCATACCATACAATTGGCCAAACCAAATTCTTTTGTCGTTTTTGTCGAAATTGTATTTTTCAATTAAATCCATACATAAATAAGAACTGTCTTCGTTATGCGTTCCTGCAAAAATGGCCATATCCTTAATGTTTTCCATCATATAGACCAAAACATCATTGTACATTTTATCGGTGGCAGGTTTGTTTTCGCAAATTGGATCTTTGTATCCATATTCCTCAGCACGTTCGCGTTCTTTTTCCATATAAGCACCGCGCACCAATTTCTGTCCTATTTTAAATCCTTTTTCTTTTGCGCGACTGTGCAATTTTTTAAGGTAATCCAATCGATCCCAACGATATAATTGCAGCGTGCCAAATACAATCACTTTTTCTTTATTGTATTTTTCCATCATCTCCTCAATTAAATCATCTGCAGCAAGTTGCATCCAACTTTCCTCTGCGTCAATTAATAAAGGAATATTTGCGGCATGTGCAGCTTTACTTACAGTGTCATAGCGTTCTTTAATCCGTTTCCATTCTACCACTTCATGGGCGCTTAATTCAGTGCCTTCTGTTACTTTTTGGTAAATTTCAAAACGACCAAATCCTGATGGTTTAAAAACCGCAAATGGAATACTTGGTTTTTCAAGACCAAATTTAATGGTGTTCAATGTTTTTTCCATGGCCAAGTCAAATTGTTCTTCAACTTCTTTGCCTTCAGCAGAATAATCTAAGACAGAATACACATTTTTTGTGTACATTTTGTCGATTGTTGACATACAATCGGTTTCAGTTACGCCACCGCAAAAATGATCGAAAACAGTAGCCCTGATGATACCTTCAACAGGCAAATGCGTTTTAAGGGCAAACTTGGTAACTGCTGTACCAATTTTAACCAATGGCTCTCGCTTTATCATTTCAAACAAATAATAAGCTCTTTCAAGCTCGGAATTTGATTTTAAAGCGAAGGCAACTTCAGTATTGTCAAATATTTTTTCCATTGTAGATTCTATTTGTACAAAGATACCCACAAAGTGTTTATTTTTTGATTTTTTTACCTTTAATTTGCACAAAATATTATCCGAAATGACACCTATTTTATCCAATAATTACTTTGTAAACTTTAATGAAGACGCCTACAGAAAACTTAATATTTATATTTCTGAATACAAGCCTTCTGCCATTTTTGTTTTGGTGGATGAAAACACCAATAACCATTGTTTGCCTATTCTTTTGCAGGAACTGGAAACAGAAGCTGAAATTGAAATTATTGAGATTGAAGCCGGTGAAATAAATAAAAACTTGGATACCTGCGCTGGTGTTTGGCATGCATTGACAGAATTGGGCGCCGACAGAAAAAGTCTGATGATTAATTTGGGCGGTGGTGTTATTACAGATTTGGGCGGATTTGTGGCTTCCACTTTTAAACGCGGAATTGCATTTGTGAACATCCCAACCACCCTTTTAAGTATGGTTGATGCCTCGGTTGGCGGTAAAACCGGCGTGGATTTGGGTGTTTTAAAAAATCAGATCGGGTTATTTTCAGATCCCGAAATGGTGTTGATTGATCCACGTTATTTGGAAACCATTTCCGACCGTGAATTGCGTTCAGGTTTGGCGGAAATTATTAAATACGGAATCACTTATGACATTAAACTTTGGAATGAGATATGTAATTTTAAAGAATTAACTATCAGCGATATATCCAATTTAATTCATCGTTCTATTGAAATAAAAAATGAAGTGGTCACCAAAGATCCGAAAGAAAAAGGATTGCGCAAAATTTTGAACTTCGGACACACACTGGGTCACGCCATTGAATCTTATTTTTTGGAATCGGAAGACAAAGAAAATCTGACCCACGGAGAAGCCATTGCCATTGGCATGGTTACAGAAGCTTTTATCTCCCAAAAATTGTTAAATTTTCCATCAGAAAACTTAAAAGCCATCAAAGAAGTAGTTTTAAAAATTTATGGAAAAGCGGAAATTGATGTTCTAGATTATGATGGAATTATCGATCTTTTAATTCACGACAAAAAGAATGTGGGCGGACAAGTTAATTTCGTGTTATTAACTGATTTTGAGCAGTTTAAATTAGATTGTGTTGTTGAAAAAGAAATGCTTATTGATGCATTAAATTACTATAACGACTAACAACAACCAACCAATACTTCTCTGTAAACCTCTTTATACTTCGGCAAAACATTCTCTAAACTGAATCTTTTTGCTTGAGCCAAAGCGTTTTGTTTAAATTGTTGCAATCGGTGTGTATCCTCTAAAATATAAATTCCGTTTTTTGCCATATCATCAGTATCGCCAACATTGCTTAAAAATCCGGTAACACCTTGTATGTTTACTTCTGGCAAACCGCCTGAATTTGTTGAAATCACAGGCGTTCTCGCAGCCATGGCTTCCAATGCCGCCAATCCAAAACTTTCTGTTTCTGAAGGCAATAAAAACAAATCGGAATAACATAATAACTTATTTACTTCGTTGCTGTTTCCCAAAAATAAAACTTTGTCTAAAATTCCTAATTTTTTTGCCTGATTTTCAATACTTTCCCTATCCGGACCTTCGCCAACCAATAATAATTTAGAGGGGATTTTTTGCTGAATTTTATAAAAAATATCAATAACGTCTGAAGCTCTTTTTACTGGCCGCAAATTACTTACATGCGTAATAATGCGTTCATTTTCATTTGCAATGGTATGGCGCAGACATTCTTCCGAATGAATTTCGGGATATTTCTCAAAATCAATAAAATTATAAATCACTTTTATTTCTTTTGTGATGTTAAATAATCTGAGGGTGTCTTTACGCAAACTTTCTGATACTGTGGTAACTACATCGGAATTGTTGATACTAAATTCAACGGCCGGTTTATAATTTGGATGACTTCCAACCAAAGTGATGTCGGTTCCGTGCAAGGTTGTGACAACTTTTATGTCGATTCCTTTTTCCTTCAACATTTGTTTCGCCATATAGGCCGCATAAGCGTGAGGAATTGCGTAGTGAACGTGCAGTATTTCCAAATTGTACAATTCCACCACTTCCACAATTTTACTGGACAAGGCCAATTCATAAGGCTGAAAATGAAATAAAGGGTATTCTTCCACAAAAACTTCGTGAAAATGAATATTATTGGAAAGGAAATCGAGTCTAACTGGCTGTTTATAAGTGATAAAATGCACTTGATGACCTCTTTGTGCCAAAGCCATTCCCAATTCTGTGGCAACTACGCCACTTCCCCCAAATGTTGGATAACAAACAATGCCTATCTTCATTTTTTTAATGAATAATCATGAAAAATTAAAAATTGATAAAAAACTTTTAACTTTTAACTTTTAACTTTTTTAGTAATCCCCTAATGTTTCCGGATTTTGGTTTAAGGCAATTTCCAATTGCGTATCATTTGGCGCTTTTCCGTGCCAGGCGTGGGTATGCATCATAAAGTTTACGCCGTTGCCCATTACGGTATGCAATAAAACACACACTGGTTTTCCTTTTCCTGTCAAAGATTTGGCTTCTGCCAAACCATTTTTAATGCTGTCAATGTCATTTCCATTTTCAATCTCCAAAACGGTCCAGCCAAAAGCTTCAAACTTGGCTTTTAAACTGCCTAAAGGCATTACATCATTTGTTGCACCGTCAATTTGTTGTCCGTTATAATCTATCGTTGCAATATAATTGTCTATTTTTTTTCCGGCGGCATACATTGCAGCTTCCCAAATTTGACCTTCTTGCATTTCTCCGTCACCGTGCAATGAATAAATCAATTTTGAATCGCCATTCAATCTTTTTGCTTCGGCAGCACCAATGGCAACACTCATTCCTTGACCTAAAGAACCCGATGAAATACGAATTCCCGGCAATCCGTCGTGCGTAGTTGGATGTCCTTGCAAACGCGAATTTAATTTTCTGAAAGTTGCCAACTCACTTACCGGAAAAAATCCGCTTCGAGCCAAAACACTGTAAAAAAGTGGTGAAACGTGACCGTTCGACAAAAAGAATAAATCTTCATTTTTTCCATCCATCGTAAATTTGGTTGAATAATCCATCACTTCTTGGTATAAAACTGTTAAAAACTCGTTACAGCCCAATGATCCTCCTGGATGACCAGAATTTACGGCGTGCACCATTCTAACAATGTCTCTTCTAACTTGTTGCGCAAAATCCTGCAATTGTTGTGTTGTTGGCATTTATTGAAATTTAATTATAAGGGAACAAAAATACTGTTTTTGAATTTTGAATCACCGAAATAATAAAAAAATTATTGCGCGGTTATTAACATCACGTTTTTTGATTTTTCTTTTTGGCGGCGGGAAATAACACATTGTTTAAAATCAATCGATATCCAGGTGAATTTGGATACAAGGAAAGTTCGGTCTTTGGGTCTCCAACTTTATGCTGATAATCTTCGGGGTCGTGACCACCGTAAAAAGTAAACATTCCTTTTCCTTTTACACCGTGGATATAACGAGCCTCTTGGTTCGATTTGTTTTCTCCCATCACCAACACACTCGATTTTACCGTTGATCGATCGAATGAAGTTGTTTGCCCCATAAAACCTTTGATTAATTGGGTGTGATTTTGGCACAGCATGGTAGGAATCGGATCCCATTTCGCTGAATATTCCTGCAATGAAAAATAATCGGATGTGCGTGTAATATTTCTTTTTTGGGTCATATCAATAGAAGAAAATTCGTATTCAACCGGATTTCTGACCAAGGTAAAATCTTTAAATGCAAAGGTTTTGTTGAAATCAATTTTTTGCTGATAATCAATTTCCGCAGGATCTCCGTCAAACATCGTTTCACAAATATCAACACCTTCTGCAGCAAGCGCAATATCGAAACTGTCGGTGGCAGAACACATGGCAAACATAAATCCGCCGCCCACAACAAAATCCCTGATTTTTAAGGAAACTGCCAATTTTTGTTCAGAAACTTTTTTGTATCCAAGTTTTTTTGCCAATTCTTCGGCTTCTTTTTTCTGTTCAATATACCAAGGCGCTGTTCTGTATGAGCCGTAAAATTTGCCATATTGGCCTGTAAAATCTTCGTGATGCAAGTGCAACCATTCATACAAAACCAATTTCTCTTCTAAAACTTCTTCATCATAAATAACATCAAAAGGAATTTCGGCATAAGTAAGCACCAAGGTTACCGCGTCATCCCAAGGCAGACTTGTTTTTGGAGAATAAACCGCTATTTTAGGCGCTTTTTCGAGTGTAACAGCTTCCATATTTTGAGACGGGCTGCTTATTTCTTCCAAAATTTTAGCAGCTTCAGTATCTGAAATAACATTAAAAGTAACGCCTCTAATTTTACATTCGTTTCTGGTGGCTTCATTGTCTTCCAGCAAAAAAGAGCCTCCTTGGTAATTCAGCAACCATTTGGCCGTATTTCCTTTTTGAAGCGACCAATAAGTAATTCCGTAGGCTTTTAAGTGATTTGTTTGAGAAACATCATCCATAGGAATTAATATAAATGATGCAAATGCGGCATGAGAAAAAAGCAACAAGAGTACTGTCAATACTTTTTTTAGGATTGAGAATCGGTGAATTTTTGATTTAAAACGCACATATTTAGAATGGAACATCATCTTCGTCATAATTACCAGGTGCATCGAAAGCATCTTCAGCGCTTGCGAAATTTCGCTGCGGTATGGCGTTGTTCATTTTAGAATGAAATTCACTGGCGTTTCCATCATCTAAATTGCTGAATTGCGCCAAATGTGCCGTAAATTTAAGTCGGATATTGTCCAAACCACCATTTCTGTGTTTGGCGATAATAAATTCTGCCTGACCTTCACAAGGCGATCTTTCTTCATCATCCCACTCTGTAAGTCCGTAATATTCAGGACGATAAATAAACGTCACAATATCTGCATCTTGCTCAATGGCACCAGATTCACGTAAATCAGACAGCAAAGGGCGTTTGCTTCCTCCACGAGTTTCAACAGCACGCGATAATTGCGAAAGTGCAATTACAGGAATATTCAATTCTTTGGCCAATGCTTTTAAATTTCGTGAAATGGTTGAAATTTCCTGTTCACGATTTCCGCCGCCTTTTTGCGCAGTTCCTGCAGTCATTAACTGCAAATAGTCAATAATTATAATTTTTATTCCGTGTTGTGATGCCAAACGACGCGCTTTTGCACGTAAATCGAAAATGGACAAGGACGGAGAATCATCAATAAAAATGGGTGCTTTTGATAAATTTTTAACTTTTACGTTTAGCTGTTCCCATTCATGAGGTTCTAAATTTCCTTTTCTTAATTTTCCTGAAGAAATTCCTGTTTCACTGGAAATCATACGCGTAATTAATTGTACGGACGACATTTCCAATGAAAATATGGCAACTGGCTGATCAAAATCTATGGCCATATTTTTTGCCATCGACATTACAAAAGCCGTTTTTCCCATACCCGGACGTGCGGCCAAAATTACCAAATCTTGGGGTTGCCATCCAGAAGTTATCTCATCTAAACGGGTAAAACCGGTCGCTGCGCCGCTCATCCCTTGCTTGTTCCCTATTTCCTGTATTTTCTTTATTGCTTGTGCAACAAGTCCTTCAGAAGTTTCAGATCCTTTTTTTAAATTTCCTTGGGTAACTTCAAACAATTTTGTTTCGGCATCATCCAATAAATCAAAAACATCAATGGTTTCATCATAAGCTTCTTCAATAATTTCTGATGAAATGGTGATTAATTTTCGTTGAATAAATTTTTGGAGAATGATACGTGCGTGAAATTCGATATGCGCTGATGAAGCCACTTTTTGGGTTAAACGAACCAAATAAAAATCGCCGCCAACAGCCTCTAAATTATTGGTTTTTCGCAATTGGTTTGCAACGGTCAGTAAATCGGTAGGTTCAGAATTTTTAAATAAGGTAAAGATAGCTTCATAAATTAATTGATGCGCTTCTTTGTAAAAAACTTCGGAATGTAAAATATCAATCACATCATCAACTCCTTTTTTGTCAATCATCATAGCTCCCAAAACCGCTTCTTCCAAATCCAACGCCTGAGGCGGAATTTTACCTTTTTCAAGGCTAATAATGGTACTTTTTTTGGGATTATAGGATTGTACGGGCTGCAAATTTTTCACTTGTTTGATACTTTATATTTATTTGTTAATCAATATTTTATTGCTTGGTAAGTTATAATAATCCCTTAATATACATCTTTTTTTTCATAAAAATCAATTACATTTTTAATTTTATGAAACGAGCCATAATAAATTTTGATACACAGTTAGGATGCTTAATAGCGAACCTGCCTGCGGCAGGCAGGCTGCATCTGTACCAATAAAAAATAAAATATAACAGATGAAATACCTGAATTTTATAATTGGCCATTTTAATTAAGGCAAATGTAATTTTTATAACACAAATTTAGCTTGAATTTTTGATTATATTTTTAAACATATTTTGTTAACAAGTAACTTATTTGTTGATAACTATTTAAAAGACAATTTCTGACAAAATATTGCTTATTTTTGAACCATGGATCATAAAAAAACGTATAAAATTCTTACGGTATTGTTGGTAATGCAATGGGCATTTCTTCGAATTATTGCCCAATTTCCTGTCGAAATAGAAAAATATTATTCCAACGGACTCTATAGGTACATTTCCAAAATTTTAAATATGCTCTTCGGATGGATTCCATTTTCGGTTGGAGATATTTTATATGCTTTATTGGTTCTTGTTATCCTAAAAAATATTTTTACGGTCATAAAAAACAAAAATCTTCATTTAAAAAATACTTTATTCAAAATTGGCGGATTTATTTCGATATTGTTTTTTCTTTTTCATTTAAACTGGGGATTAAATTATTTTAGGCAGCCAATGCATAAAACACTGAATTTTGAAAATGAAAAATACACCACCAATGAATTGGTCGATTTTACCGAAAAACTGATTGTCAAAATCAATCATGTGCAGCTTTCCATCACTAAAAATGACACTGTTATTGTAAATAATGGTTTAAGCAAACCGGAAATACAAGAAATTTCCTATAATGTTTACGATCAATTTCAAGAGAAATATCCCCAATTTCCCCATAAAAATTTAAAGGTTAAACACTCGCTTTTCAGTTTGCCGTTAACCTATATGGGATTTGCCGGATATTTAAATCCGCTAACAAATGAAGCACAGGTAAATTCTTTAATTCCAAAAAACACCTATCCAATGATTGTTTGTCACGAATTGGCGCATCAAGTAGGCATTGCTTCAGAAAGCGAAGCCAATTTTATGGGGTACTTGGCAACCACAAATTCTGATGATGTTTATTTTAATTACTCGGGATATTTGATGGCGGTACGATTTTGTTTGTATGAAATTTATCAAAAAGATCCCGAAAAATTTGAATTGCTTAAAATTAAACTCAATCAAGGAATATTAAAAGACATTCGGCAAAGTGAGGCTTTTTGGGAATCTTACCAAAACTGGATGGAAAAATATTTTAAAACGTTTTACGATAATTTTTTAAAAGTAAATAATCAAAAAGACGGAATGCAAAGCTACAATAAAGTGGTGGTGCTTTTAATTAATTATCACAAAAACAAGGAATTATAGCGACTATTTTCTTACTTAAATATTTTTAAAATTTATTTTGGCTTTCCAAAAAATATTGCTTTTTATTTTTTCGGCAAGTAATATGAAATCATTAATATTTTATTAAATTGCTAGCCAATAAAATCATAACAATGTTAAATAATTAACTTTCTAACTAAATTTTAAACTTTTTTTAATGAAAAAATTACTATTATGGATGCTGTTTTTGGGTACACTCAGCATAAAAGCACAGGAATATTTTCCGGCAAATACGGGTGTAAAAACAACAGAAACAAGCACAATTGCATTCACCAATGCTAAAATTTACGTTACGCCTACCCAAATTATTAACAATGGGACTTTATTGATTAAAGATGAAAAAGTGATTGATGTAGGCACTGCTGTTTCAATCCCTAAAAATGCCCAAATTATCGATTTAAAAGGCAAATCTATTTATCCTTCTTTTATCGATTTGTATTCAAGTTTTGGGATTGAAATTCCAAAAACAGCACAAACAAATATGCGAAGTTCAAACACAGCGCCCCAATATGATGCCAGCCGTGAAGGTTATTACTGGAACGACCATATTCGACCAGAAACTGATCCTGTTTCCCTTTTTAAATTCGATAAAAAACAGGCTGAAGAATTGCTGAATGCCGGTTTTGGTGTTGTAAATACACATTCGCAAGACGGAATTATAAGAGGAAACGGACTGCTTGTAGCTTTAAATCCGAATGCAACAGACGCTTATCGTATTATAGATTCGCGGTCGGCTCAATATTTATCGTTCAAAAAAAGTGCTAAATCCAGCCAAATTTATCCGAATTCCTTAATGGGAAGCATGGCATTGATTCGCCAGGTTTATAATGATGCTTCCTGGTATTCAAAAGGGTTGGCAAAAAACAAGGATTTATCGTTGGAAGCCATCAATAAAAACAAAAATCTGGTTCAAATATTTGAAGCAGGCAGCAAACAAAATAATTTACGCGCCGATAAAGTGGGCGATGAATTCGGTATTCAATATGTGATTGTTGGCGGCGGCGACGAATATGAAAATATTGCCGAAATAAAAGCCACCAATGCAACCTATATTATTCCCATAAATTTTAGAAAAGCGTATGATGTGAGCGAACCCTATTTGGCTGATGAAATTGCGCTTGGCGATATGCGAAAATGGAACCAGGAACCTGCCAATTTGAAAATATTGCATCAAAATAAAGTGCCTTTTTCCCTGACCACAAATCAGCTAAAAACGATTTCCGATTTCAATAAAAATCTGCAAAAAGCTTTCGATTACGGTTTCGACAAAACCGCCGCTTTAGAAGCTTTAACTACGGTTCCTGCAACTATTTTAGGGAAAATAAATGAAATCGGTTCCTTGAAAAAAGGCAGTTATGCAAACTTTTTAATCACATCAGGAGAAATTTTTGACAAAGAAACAACCTTGTATGAAAACTGGGTGCAAGGATCAAAAAATACGGTTAACGCTATGGCTGTTAAGGAAATTGCCGGTAAATATGAGCTTTCGTTAAACGGAAAAATTTACGAATTGGCCATAACCGGTAAATCAAATAAATTAAAAGTTGCGATAAAAGAAGGCGAAACCAAGTTAAAATCGAAACTCATTTATAACGACAATTGGTTAAACCTGATGATAAACAGTCAGGCCGATTCCACAAAATTCAACCGACTTATAGCAAGGGTTTATCCAAATTCCGATAATTTAAGTGGTACTTCAACAAATGAAAAAGGCAATGAATCTGCTTGGAATGCCATCAAAAAAAGTGACGCCCAGGAAAAAGAGAAAAAAGAGTCCATCGCAAAACCAACCATTTTGCCTGTCACCTATCCAAATATTGCTTTCGGATTTACCGAAAAACCAAAGCAAGAAACCATTTTATTCAAAAATGTAACGGTTTGGACCGGTGAAAACGAAGGGATTCTAAAAAATACAGATGTATTGATTACAGCAGGTAAAATCTCAAAAATCGGCACCAATTTATCGGCCAAAGACGCCAAAACAATTGATGGAACCGGCAAACATTTAACGGCCGGAATTATTGATGAACACTCTCACATTGCAACAGTTGCCGTAAACGAATCGGGCCAAAACTCAACCGCTGAAGTTTCTTTGGAAGATGTGGTGGATGCTGACGATATTCAAATTTACAGAAGTTTGGCAGGCGGCGTCACCACAGTTCAAATTTTGCACGGTTCCGCAAATCCGATTGGCGGACAAGCGGCGCTCGTAAAATTGAAATGGGGCGAAACTGCCGATAATTTATTGTACAAAAACAACGATAAATTTATAAAGTTTGCGCTGGGTGAAAATGTAAAACAAGCCAATTGGGGAAATACCGAAACGGTGCGTTTTCCGCAAACCAGAATGGGTGTTGAGGAAGTTTATATGGATTATTTTCAAAGAGCCAAAGAATATGATGTCATAAAAAAGAGCGGAAAACCTTTCAGAAAAGATACAGAAATGGAAATTTTGGGGCAAATTCTTAACAAAGAACGTTTTATATCTTGCCACTCTTACGTGCAAAGCGAAATAAATATGTTGATGAAAGTTGCCGATAAATTCAACTTTACCGTCAATACTTTTACCCATATTTTAGAAGGTTATAAAGTTGCCGACAAAATGAAAGAACACGGCGCCGGCGCGTCCACATTTTCAGATTGGTGGGCGTTTAAATATGAAGTAAAAGATGCCATTCCTTATAATGCTGCAATTATGCACAAAGCAGGAGTTACCGTTGCCATCAATTCTGACGATGCAGAAATGAACCGACGTTTGAACCAGGAAGCAGCCAAAACCATAAAATACGGCGGATTGACTGAAGAAGAAGCCTGGAAACTGGTCACCATCAATCCGGCAAAATTGCTTCATATCGACAATCGTGTTGGAAGCATTAAAGTTGGAAAAGATGCAGATGTTGTTTTGTGGAACGACAATCCTTTGTCCATTTATGCAAAAGCGGAGAAAACGCTGATTGAAGGGGTCGTTTATTTTGATACAGAAAGAGATTTACAATTGAGAAATGAAGTAAAAAACGAACGAAATTCCTTAATTAATATGATGCTGGTTGAAAAAAATAACGGAAACGACGTTCAATCACCATCTAAAAAATCACCGGTACATTTTCATTGTGATACTGTGCTAGAATATTAAAACCAAAAGAAAATGAAGAAACAAACCATATACAACCTGCTGTTTTTATTTTTAACAATAACAATCTCAGCACAACAAACACCGGCTTCCAAGCAAACCAGCGATTTTAGTATTGAAGGCGCCACAGCGCATTTGGGAAACGGTAAAATCATAGAAAATTCCTTAATTATGTTTTCCAATGGAAAGCTGGCTTTTGTTGGAAGTGCTTTAACAAAAATTGCCCGAATGGGAACCGTTATCAATGCTAGCGGCAAACATGTTTATCCCGGATTTATCATTGCAAATTCAAGTTTGGGTTTGGGAGAAATTGATATGGTAAGAGCCACATTAGACGCCAACGAAGTTGGTGAAATGATTCCGCATGTTAAAAGTTTAATTGCCTACAATGCCGATTCGAAAGTGGTTGAAAGCGTGAGGCCAAATGGTGTTCTTATCGGACAAATAACGCCAAGAGGAAGTGTTATTTCAGGAACTTCGTCAATTGTGCAATTTGATGCCTGGAATTGGGAAGATGCTGCTCTTAAAGCAAATGACGGTGTTCATATAAATTGGCCACAAAGTTTTTCTGAAGGAAGGGCTTGGCGAGGTGAAGAAGAAGGCCTAAAACCCAATAAAGATTATTTAAAAGAAGTTGATAAAATTGTTTCTTTTATGACCAACGGAAAAAACTATTTAAACACTTCAAAATCGCCCAAAAATTTACCTTATGAAGCTTTGGAAGGTTTGTTTAATGGTTCACAAAATTTATATATTCACGCCGACGGCGTAAAGGAAATTAAAGATGCCGTAAATTTTTCCAAAGAAATGGGAATCTCTAAGTTGGTGATTGTTAACGGAAATGATGCCTACAAAATTGCCGATTTTTTGGCTTCAAATAAAATTCCCGTAATTATTGAAAGATCACACCGATTGCCAAATAGTGTAGACGACGATTATGATTTGCCTTATAAAACCGCAAAATTATTGGTTGAAAAAGGCGTGGTTGTGGCCATTGGAATGGAAGGCGGAATGGAACGCATGAACTCCAGAAATTTGCCTTTTTATGCAGGAACTAGTGCTGCTTTTGGTTTGGACAAAGAGGAAGCGTTAAAATTAATTACTTCTAACGCCGCTAAAATATTGGGAATTGATCAATTTACAGGAACGTTGGAAGTTGGTAAAGATGCCACGCTGTTTATTTCTGAAGGCGATGCTTTGGATATGCGAACCAACAAACTGACAGATGCCTTTATTCAAGGAAGAAAAATAAGTTTAGATACCCATCAAACTGAGTTGTGGCAACGATACGATAAAAAGTACAGCTCACCAGAATAATTTAAAACTTTTTAAAAATCTATTTAACCGCAATGTTCGCAAAGAAGTCGCAATGTTCGCAAAGTATCACGTTTTTAAAATAAATACTTTGCGTCCCTTGCGAAAAACCTGGCGTTCCTTGCGGTTAAAAAATGAGAACTCATTATTTTACCCTTCTTTTTTTTCAATCTCCCACTATTCATAAAATTTTAATTATTAGTATCTTTACGGCTTATTTCAGCAAAATGCACAAACAAATTACAAGCGTTCAAAATTCGTACATCAAAGAATTGGTTCAGCTTAAAGAAAAATCGCGTTTACGCAAGCAAACACAAACTTTTTTAATTGAAGGTTTGCGCGAAATTGCTTTGGCTATTCAAGGAAATTATGTGATTCAAACTATTTTGGCAGCCACTACAATTGTTCAGGAAAGCGAAATTGAAAAACTAATGAATGCTGTGGATTATCCAATTGAAGTGATTGAAATTTCTAAAGAAGTGTATCAAAAATTGGCTTTGCGCGAATCTACTGAAGGAATTCTGGCAGTGGCAAAAAGCAAGGATTTATCATTGAAATCAATAAAATTTAAGAATAAAAATCCGTTGATTTTGGTTGCTGAAGCACCGGAAAAACCAGGAAATATTGGGGCGCTTTTGAGAACTGCAGATGCCGCCGGATTGGATGCGGTGCTGATTGCCAATCCGAAAACCGATATTTACAACCCAAATATCATTCGATCAAGCATTGGCTGTGTTTTTACTACGCAAATAGCGACTGGCACAACATCAGAAATTATTTCATTTTTAAAGGAACACAATGTCAATATTTTTGGAGCTTCTTTAACGGCATCTGTGGAATACCAAACCATAGATTACACAAAACCCAGCGCCATTATTGTGGGAACTGAAGCAACCGGGTTAACCAATGAATGGCTTCAAAACACTTCAAAAAATATCATTATCCCAATGCGGGGCGCCATAGATTCCATGAATGTTTCCGTGAGCGCCGCAATTATTTTATTTGAAGCGGTGCGGCAACGGGAAATTGATAATTCAGAAAAAAGAACAGAGAATATAGAATAGAGACAAATAGACTATATTTCAAGAAAAAAATAACATTGCCTATGACCTTTCAACTTTTAACTTTTAACTTTTAACTTTTTTAAGGATGACACCGGAAATATTATTCTACCTATTAATCACCATTATCATTGTTAAATTTTTATTTGACACTTTTATGGATTCTTTAAATGCAAGGCATTTTAATGATGCAATTCCACCCGAATTGGAAGGTATTTATAACGAAGAAGAATATTTGAAATCCCAAGCGTATAAAAAAGTAAATTATAAATTTTCTGCGTTGACAAGCATCATTTCCATCATCGCCACGCTGTTGTTTTTTATTTTTGAAGGCTTTGCTTATGTTGATCAAATTGCGAGAAGCTTTTCCGACAACAGCATTGTCATCACCTTAATTTTCTTCGGTATCATCATGTTTGCAAGTGATTTATTTTCACTTCCATTTTCATATTATGCAACTTTTGTGATCGAAGAAAAGTTTGGTTTCAACAAAACCACAAAAAAAACATTTGTGTTGGACAAAATTAAAAGTTGGTTGATGATGATTTTTCTTGGAGGCGGCGTTTTGGCGCTTATTACCTGGTTTTATCAACTCACAACCACTGATTTTTGGCTTTATGCTTGGGGCTTAATGACTTTTATTACCGTTTTTATGAATCTTTTTTATTCAAAATTGATTGTCCCAATTTTCAACAAACAAACGCCTTTGGAAAACGGTGAATTAAAAATCGACATTGAAAATTTTGCAAAAAAAGTGGGATTTAAACTCGACAATGTTTTTGTGATTGATGGCTCCAAAAGATCTACAAAAGCAAATGCTTATTTTTCGGGTTTCGGGAAACAAAAACGCGTTACGCTTTATGATACTTTGATAAATGATTTGGAAACCGATGAAATTGTGGCTGTTTTGGCCCACGAAATTGGACATTATAAGAAAAAACACATCATTTACAACCTGTTTTTTTCCATTTTATCAACCGGATTAACGTTCTATATTTTATCGTTATTGGTTGGAAATGTAACCTTGTCGCAGGCTTTGGGCGTTGAAATTGCCAGTTTTCATATAGCGCTTATCGCCATTGGCATTTTATATGTTCCTATTTCTGAAACTACAAGCTTGCTGATGAACGCTTTATCAAGAAAATTTGAATACCAGGCCGATGATTATGCAAAAGAAAATTTCAATGCAAATGCCTTAATTTCAGCCTTGAAAAAATTGTCTAAAAATAGTTTGAGTAATTTAACGCCACATCCTTTGTATGTTAAAATTCATTACTCCCACCCCACGTTATTGCAACGTTTCGTAAATTTGAAAAAATAAATGCAAATAATTGGTTTATCAGTTATAATCCCTATTTTTAAGCCATGACATACAACTTATCCATAGAGGAAGAAAATAAAGAAATTGCAAGGCGCTACAAGGATTTGTTGAAAGGTGCCTACCAAACATTTACGGATACCGACAAAAAAGAAATTAGAAAAGCTTTTGAGTTGGCTTTGGAAGCCCATAGCAAACAACGCCGCTTAACTGGCGAACCTTATATTTTTCATCCTATCGCCGTAGCAAAAATTGTTGCATACGAAATTGGACTTCATGCAACTTCAATTATTGCTGCTTTATTGCATGATGTTGTGGAAGACACAACCTATTCTATTGAAGATATTGAAAGAATGTTTGGCGAAACTGTTGCTAAAATTGTTTACGGATTAACAAAAATTTCGCACTTAAAAAAAGACCAGGACGCTTCTGTTCAAGCTGAGAATTTTAGAAAAATGCTCCTGACCTTAAATGACGATGTAAGGGTTATTTTGATAAAAATTGCCGACAGGTTGCACAATATGCAAACTATGGATTCGATGCCGGCAGACAAGCAAGTGAAAATTGCCTCTGAAACCTTATATATTTATGCACCGCTTGCGCACAGATTAGGACTTTACAACGTAAAAACAGAATTAGAAAATCTTGGGTTGAAGTATATGGAACCTGACGTTTATAATGAAATCCGCGACAGGGTTACACAAAGCAAGGAAGAACAAGATAAATATATTGAGACATTCTCCAATATTATTAGGGAATCATTAGATAAAGAAGGCTTTGAATATTTCATAAAAGGCCGCAGAAAATCGATTTATTCTATCCATAAAAAAATGCTTTCACAAGGCGTTAGTTATGATGAAATCTATGACAAATTCGCCATTAGAATCATTTATAAATCAACGCCAAAAGATGAAAAATTTGATGCGTGGAAAATATATTCTATTGTAACAGACCACTTTAGACCAAATCCAAGCAGGTTACGCGATTGGATTAGCCAACCAAAATCTACCGGTTACGAATCGCTTCATATTACCGTTATGGGTCCGCAAGGAAAATGGGTTGAAGTGCAAATTCGTTCAGAAAGAATGAATGAAATAGCCGAAAAAGGCTATGCCGCCCACTATAAATATAAAAATGCAAATGAACGCGAAAGCGGACTGGAAGACTGGTTGAATAGAATTAAAGAATCTTTTGAAAACGCCAACGGCAGCGCGTTAGACTTTGTCGAAGATTTTAAATTAAATCTTTACGCCAAAGAAATATTTGTTTTTACGCCAAACGGAGATTTAAAAGCCTTGCCTAAAAATGCCACCGCATTGGATTTTGCCTTCGCCATTCATACACAAGTAGGAATGAACTGCAGAGGCGCAAAAGTAAATGGAAAACTAAAGCCAATAAGCCAAGTATTGCAAAGTGGCGACCAGGTTGAAATAATCACTTCAAAAAGTCAGAAGCCAACAATTGGCTGGTTGGATTTTGTGGTAACCGCCAGAGCGCGAAATCGGATAAAAAATGCGTTAAAAGAAAGCCAGAAAAAAATTGCCGAAGAAGGAAAAGAGATTTTAACGCGTAAACTCAAACATTTAAAAATTGATCTCAATGAAAAAGTAGTCAATGAACTTGTAACATTTTTTAAACTGCGAACAAGCCAAGATTTATTTTATAGAGTGGGAATTGGTTCAATTGACAACCCGATGTTAAAGGAATTCATTCAAAAACGAAACAATGCGTTTGTAAGTTTCTTTAAAAATAGAATTAAACGCAGCGCCACCAAGCAGGAGCTTATTGAAAAAGACGAAATCATAGACAAATATGATTCTTTGGTCTTCGGTAAAGAAGAAGAGCACTTGGATTATAAAATGTCTCCGTGTTGCAACCCTATTCCGGGCGATAAGGTATTCGGGTTTATTACCATAAACGACGGAATTAAAATTCATAAGCAAGATTGTCCGAATGCCATTAGCCTTCAGGCAAATTACGCTTACAGAGTTTTAAGTGCCAAATGGATTGATTCAACAAAACAGGAATTTAAAGCCATCATTAAAATTTACGGTGTTGACCATGTTGGAATGGTGAATGAAATTACCCAAATTATTTCAAACAATATGAATGTAAATATTCACAATTTAAATATTTCGGGCGATGACGGACTTTTTGAAGGGAATATTACCGTGAGTGTAAAAAACAGGTCGCAACTCCAAAAATTATGTGACAATATTAAAAAAATTGATGGGATTGATACTGTCGACAGAATTTATAAACATTAAATTTGTTCACAATTCAAAGTTAATAAATATGTAACTTACCTGCCCCTTTATTTAAAAAATAGCGTTAAATTTGTTCAGTTTTAAAACTCAATTGAGATAATTATGAGTAATGAAGATCAAAAAATTGTAAAGGCTGTTTTTGTTAGTTTTCTTGAAGCAAACAGTCATAGAAAAACGCCTGAGCGATTTGCTATTTTGCATGAAATCTATAATTTAGACCATCATTTCGACATTGAGTCACTCTATATCCAAATGAAAAACAAAAATTATAGGGTGAGCAGAGCCACACTTTACAATACCATTGAATTATTATTGGAATCGGGTTTGGTCAGAAAACACCAGTTTGGCCAAAATCAGGCGTTCTACGAAAAGTCCTATTTCGACAAACAACACGACCACGTTATTTTAACCGATACCGGTGAAGTCATTGAATTTTGCGATCCAAGAGTTCAAATTATTAAAAAGACCATTGAAGAAACTTTTAATATCGACATTCACAAACACTCACTTTATTTCTACGGAACAAAAAAAACAAACAACAATTAATATATAATTAAGCAAATGGCTGTAAATTTATTACTAGGACTGCAATGGGGAGATGAAGGAAAAGGCAAAATTGTAGACGTCCTCACGTCCAACTACGATATAATTGCCCGTTTTCAGGGAGGTCCAAATGCAGGGCACACTTTAATTTTTGATGGACATAAACACGTTTTACACACCATTCCTTCAGGTATTTTTCATAAAAACGCGATGAATCTTGTAGGTAACGGCGTGGTGATTGATCCCGTAATTTTCAAAAAAGAATTAGAAAACTTAGAAAAATTTAATTTAGACATCAAATCTAAATTATTAATATCAAGAAAAGCACATTTAATTTTACCAACGCATCGTTTATTAGATGCAGCCAGTGAAACCTCAAAAGGAAAAGCAAAAATTGGCTCAACCTTAAAAGGAATTGGTCCAACTTATATGGACAAAACCGGAAGAAACGGGATGCGCGTTGGCGATTTAGAATTGGAAGACTGGAAAGAAAAATACCATGCATTGACAGAGAAACACCTGAATATGCTTGAATTCTTTAAAGTTGAAATTGAATATGATTTACCGGAATTGGAAAAAGAATTTTTTGAAGCTATTGAAGTATTAAAACAACTTCCTTTTATTGACAGTGAAGAGTATTTATACCAAGCCATAAAAAACAATAAAACCATTTTGGCCGAAGGAGCTCAAGGTTCGATGTTAGATATCGATTTTGGAACCTATCCTTTTGTGACATCTTCTAACACAACAGCAGCCGGCGCTTGCACCGGCTTAGGAGTCGCACCAAATAAAATTGGCGAGGTTATTGGAATTTTCAAAGCTTATACCACACGTGTTGGATCTGGTCCGTTTCCCACCGAATTATTTGATGAAGACGGTGCAACCATGGGAAGAGTTGGACAGGAATTTGGCGCCACAACAGGAAGACCGCGCCGTTGCGGCTGGTTGGATTTGGTAGCCTTAAAATATGCGATTCAAATTAGTGGCGTTACCCAATTGATTATGATGAAAGGGGATGTCCTTTCAGGATTTTCTACATTAAAAGCTTGTACTTCATACAATTATCAAGGAACGGAAATTAGCCACTTGCCTTATAACATTGAAGAACATAATGTTAAACCTATTTACACCGAATTTAAAGGTTGGAAACAAGATTTAACAGGAATGACAAGTGCAGCATCAATGCCAAAAGAATTGACCGATTACATTAAGTTTATTGAAGATTTTGTTGAAGTTCCCATAAAAATTGTTTCTGTGGGTCCGGATAGAAAGCAAACAATTATAAGATAAAAAACAAAAAAGCTTCAAAATTTGAAGCTTTTTTATTTTAATCGGTTTTAGAAATTACATCCTACTTTTTCATTAGTTTTGTAACAAAATAAATAAGTTTGAAAAAATTACTTTTCTTCGTTATCATATTTATCAGTATTTCAGGATTTTCCCAAACAAAAAAAATTAAAATCCTAAAAGCTGATAACACTTTTACAGATCCAAAATTTCCGGAAGCTACCATTTCCATGGGAAATGTTTTTATAGAACATGAAGGCGCAACATTGCGTTGTGACAAGGCCTATATTTATCAGGAAAGAAAGTTGGTTAAGGCGATGGGAAACGTTGTCATAAATCAGGGCGATACCATTGTTCAAACCAGCAAATATGCCGATTATGACGCAAATTCAAAAATAGCGACTTCTTGGGGAAATGTGGTATTGAAAGACGATGTAATGACGTTGCAAACAGACACTTTAAAATTTAACAGGGAAACACAACAACTTTATTACAAAAGTGGCGGAACAATTACCGATGCCACCAATGTGTTAAAAAGCAGAATTGGCGATTATTATTTGCGCACCAAAAAATTTCAGGCTTTTACCAACGTTGAAGTGACCAATATAGACAGTAAAGTGGTTTCAAACCATCTCGATTATTATACCAATACAGGAATTGCCGATTTGCATGGCCCATCAACCATCACAAGCAAGCAAAATTCAATTTATACCGAAAAAGGACACCACAATTCAAAAACAAATATTTCGCATTTTCTAAAAAATTCTAAGATATTTTATAACGACAGAACCATTGAGGGCGATAGCTTATACTATAATAAAAACATTGAATTTGCTTCAGCAACAGGCAATATCATTGTGGTGGACACCATCAACAAATCAATTATAAAAGGTGGCTATGCCGAATATTTTAAACTGAAAGATTCTGTTTTTATCATTAAAAAAGCAGTGGCAATTTCTATCATTGAAAAGGATTCTGTTTTTATTCATGGCGATAAATTAATGGTCACCGGGAAAGTTGAAGATCGCATTGTGCGGGCTTTTAATCGCGTTAAATTCTTTAAATCGGATTTGCAGGGGAAATGCGATTCTTTGATCACTTTCGAAAAAACAGGCTTGACCAAATTACTTGTAAATCCGGTGATGTGGACGCAGGGAAATCAAATAACGGGAGACACCATTCATTTAATATCGAACCCAAAAACAGAGCAGCTCGACTCCTTAAAAATATTGAACAATGCCTTTATGGTGCAAAAAGATTCCGCAGGATATAGCCAGTTAAAAGGGAAATTTATGTACGGGAAATTTATAAATAATGCGCTAAAATCCTTAAATGTTGTAGGAAATAGCGAAGTTGTTTTCTATGTCAGAAATGACCTCCAGGATTTGATTGGAATTACCAGGATGCAGAGCAGTAAAAATATTTTCATTACTTTGGTAAATAATGAGATTGAAACCATCAATTATATAGACAACCCAGAAGGAAAAACCTATCCCCCTTCCAAACTCCCTAAGAGTGAGGAAAAATTAAAAGGATTTATTTGGCGTGAAAAAGAACGACCGCTCAACAAAGAAGGGATTTTTATTTATGATGATATAGATACAAAAAAAACAGAGACTAAAGAAAAAGAAGTTACCAAAAATTGAAAGAAGATTTTTTTAAATACCAAGCACAAACCTCCCCTCACCCACTGGCTATTGAAATTTCGCACGCCAATGGTTGTTATATTTATGGAATTGACGGCAAAGAATATTTAGATTTTGTTGCAGGCGTTTCTGCAAATACCTTGGGTCACAATCATACAAAAATTTCACAAGCCATAAAGGATCAGGTGGATAAATACACCCACGTAATGGTTTATGGCGAATTTGTGCAACAATCCCAAGTTGATTTGTGTAAGTTATTGGCTGATAATTTGCCACAACCCTTAGAAACCGTTTATTTAACCAATTCAGGAACTGAAGCAACAGAAGGCGCTTTGAAATTGGCAAAACGTTTTACCGGAAGAAGTGAAATTATTGCGGCAAAACATGGCTATCACGGCAATACGCAAGGCGCAATGAGTGTTTGCGGTTCCGAAGAACAAAATAGCGCTTTCAGGCCATTAATTCCGGGCATTAAATTTATCACTTTTAACAATTTAACCGATTTAAATAAAATAACCGCCAAAACAGCCGGCGTTATTTTAGAAACCATACAAGGCGGTGCCGGTTTTATTGAATCCCAAAATGATTATTTAAAGAAGGTTAAAGACCGATGTAATGAAGTTGGCGCCTTACTGATTTTAGATGAAATACAATCGGGTATTGGCCGCACGGGAAAACTCTTCGGATTTGAAAATTACAATGTTATTCCCGATATTATTGTTGCAGGAAAAGGTTTGGGTGGCGGAATGCCGATTGGCGCGTTTATTTCTTCATTCCAAATTATGGATTGTTTAAAACAACATCCAAAACTTGGACATATCACCACTTTTGGCGGTCATCCTGTAATTGCCGCTGCAGCATTGGCAACGCTCAAAGAATTGCTTGATTCAAACTTAATAGAGCAAACCCTTCATAAAGAAAAATTATTTAGAAAATTATTGATCCATCCTTTAATTACCGAAATTAGAGGAAGAGGACTTATGCTTGCCCCAATGGTTGAAAGCAGCGAAATGGCCTCTAAAATAATTTTAAAATGTTTAGATAGAGGTTTGATTATGTTCTGGCTTTTGTTTGAAGGAAAAGCTTTGAGAATAACGCCGCCGCTTACCATTTCAGCAGATGAAATATACAAAGGCTGCAACATTATTATTGAAGTTTTAAATGAAACTTTAGCCGAATACCACCCATTAGATTAACCTATCCCCTACTAAACCATTATCATATAGCACATTAGTTAAAGTTATGTTAATGCAGTACTATTTTATACATAGTACTGTAACGATATTTGTTTTTATGCGTCTATTAGTAAAATAACAACAAATAAAAACTTACTATTATGAAAACTACCGATTTAAACCAGTCAGAAAAAAACAAAAAAAATGTTCCTTTTGCGAGCCTTTCAGCAACCAAAAGAATACAATGGAATAATTATAGAAGATATGGAATGTTTGTTTCCTAAATTTCAAAAAATAAGAGGAATATTTCAATTTCTGAAATAAAAAATGCACCCAATTGGGTGCATTTTTTTAATTTGTATTTAAATTGAATATTTATTGATTTCCCAATATAATTGGCATACCGCTTTTTCCGCTTCCAATTACAATAACCTTGCTGTTAGGAGATTCAGATAACTTAATAGTGGCTTCAATCCCTTTGTCCTGAAGAATTTGATCATTCAATGAAGCGCTTAGTATACGGTTGGCGTCTGCCTTACCTTTCGCCTCAATAATTTGTTTTTCGGCCTCTTTTGCAGCAGTTATCAACCTAAATTCATACTCCAAAGATTCTTGTTCTTGCTTTAATTTACTTTCAATTGCTGTTTTAATTGTAGGCGGTAAAGTTACATCCCTTACCAAAATAGCATTTAACTGAACATATTGCGGTTCCACAATTTTTTTTGTCTCTTCAAAAATTTCAGATTGAATAGCATCTCTTTTTGTAGAATATAATTGCTCTGGCGTATATCTTCCAACCACGCTTCTTGTAGCTGAACGTACGGCAGGAATTATAACACTTGAAAGATAATCCTGGCCTCTTGTTTGATGCAATAATCCAACTGTAGCAGCTGTTGGCTGATATAAAACTGAAGCATCCAGTTTAATTTCAAGACCATTGGCCGATAAAACCAACATCTCTCTTTCCAACAATTCTTGCTGTCTCACATTGTAAACAAATACTTTGTTCCAGGGAGCCACCACATGAAATCCCTCACCTAAAGGAGCCATATCGGTAACCACACCGCCTCCAAATGTTTTATATAACACCCCTACTTCTCCAGAATTGATTGTTGTTGTTGATTTTGATAATAAGATAATAAGTATAATGACACCTATTATTACAGGCATTAAAGTTTTTGGCAATTGTAATTGTCCGTTGCTCATATTTTTCTATTTTTAGTATTTGTTCAAATATACGAAAGAAAATTATAACGGCTAAATTTGCTATAATTTTTAAAATGCTTTAAATCAGTTGCTTATTTTTAATATTAAGTTAATTTACCTATTTTTTTGTGAAAATAGATCAAATCCTACCATAATATTTTCGCGTAAACCACTCTAAACTTAATGTCAACACAATCAATCCAAGAATCCATTTCCAATCAATCAATGGTGTTTTTGAGATGGTGTTTTTTTGAATGCTTTTAAACCTTTCATCCTTTTTTAAATAATCTATTAAATTTTGCTCCTGACTGTTATAAAATGTGAATCCTTCTGTCTCATTTGCCACTTTTTTTAAGAGCTTGTCATTGGCATTGGTAAATTGCGCTTCAATTTCAAAAGGCAGAATTTTAAAACTGCCTGAAACGCTGTTGTCCGTATTTTCAACCGAAACAACATATTGGTATTCTCCAAAAGGAATTGCAGGAAGTTCCACCACAAACCTATTATTTAATACCGCCAATGGAATTTTTTTGATGAATTTTGATGCTTCATTTGAAACAGTCAACCAAAGTTTGCTTCTATTGTCAAAATTGAAATTCTCATCAACATAACTTGCAGAAATTTGGATAACTTCATTCGCATAGTAAATAGGGTTTACAGTTACATTCAGCCTGCTTTTTGAATCCGTTGAAACTAAATAATGAATTAAGCCCGCTAAAAATCCATCAAAAAGTTCAAAAGTTTTATTTTCCACAAAACTGTTCATTCGCCAGCGCCAGGAATTTTCACCAAATAAAACGGCGGCTTTTTGGCTGCTGTTTTCAAAAGTGGCCAATAACGGCTTGTTTGTTTCAATATTTCCTATTTTTTGAAATAATAAGGACTGGTAAGGAACGGAAAATGAAATCTCTCCAAAACGGTCTTCAATGGGTGCGAAATTTGAAAATTCAATATCAGCACTTAAAAAAGCAGCGTAATTGGCATTGAAAATCGGACGGGAATTTTCCAGTTCTGAACTTATTATTTTTGAAAAACTTCCCTGAATGCTGTTTAAAAAAGTCCAATCAGTGCTTCGCCCCGTAATCACAAAATAATTCAGCTTCTTTTGGTTAATTTCCGCAAAAACATTTTTAAAAAGCGTTGTTGGCTGATATAAAATAACCAACTGATAATCAGTAATTTTACCTTTAAAATTTAGGACAGTTGACGTGGTTACGGTTCTTTGTTTGTTACTTTCAATAGCTTTTTTCAGCATTCCCAAATCGGGATGGACAATGGCCGATAAAATAAGAATTTTGGATTTTTCTTCAATAACATTGATGCTAAAATTTTTGGTGTTATTTTGGATGTTTTTCTCATTTTCCAACTGATCAACAGTAGCGGTATAAAATTGTGTTCCTTTGGTTGCTGCCGTTAAAAAAAAATTGGCTGTTTTAACATTTTGTGATTTTGAAAATTGAAATTGCTCTGAATAAACTTTGGTTCCTTTATGATAAACGTTGAGATTTTTTGTAACAGGTTTATTTCCTGTATAATTGATAAATAACTCAACCGGCAGTTGATTGTTTATAAAAGCGAACGGATTTACATTTAACTGGCTGATATAAATATCTTCAAAAACAGTGATGTCGCCAACAATAAATGGAAAAATCGGACTCTTATAATTTACAAATTCAACGCTGTTTCCAACAGTTTGGTTTCCGTCGGAAATTAAAATAACCGGACTTGTGCCTGTTTTATACAATTTTGAAAATTCTTGAAAAGGCAATGATAAATTTGTTTGGCTTTCCTCAAAATTTAACGCATTTAATGGATATAAATTGCTTCCAAAACCATAAAAACTGATGTTATATTTGTCGTTTAATTCCGAATCCGTTTTAATTTTTCCTACTAAATTTTGAACAACATCATTTTGTGAATTGTATTTAATGGACTTTGAATTATCCACAGCAACCAATAAATTTGGTTTTATAATTTCAATATTGTTTTTTTTTAATGAAGGATTTATCAATAACAATAAAATCAAAAAAATAGTCAAAAATCTAAAAAAGGAAAGCCAATAATCTAATTGGCTTCGCGCTGTATTTTTCCATAAATATTGAAAAACAGCCATAAACAACGCTACAAATAGCGCTAAAATTATCAATAACAATTTTTCAGTTTCCATTTAAAGTCAATGTAGTCTTTAATTATCAAGATCTGGTAGATGTTGTCCGTATTACACTTTCAAAATTCCCCCTTCGGGCCAATGTCATTAAGTTAAGACATTTATTCATTATTTTTGTCATTCCGAGGTACGAGGAATCTCATCATACGTGCTCATTTGTTGCGATTCCTCCTTTGTCGGACACGAGCGATAGCGAACTGGCGAAGCAATGACAAATATTTCCTTAACTTAATGACATTGCCCTTCGGGTCCGACTGCCGGCTAGGCATGGATTCGGGGGCTTTACATTCCCCCATCAACGCTCAATGTTTGTCCGGTAATATAAGAACTCATATCCGAAGCTAAAAATACACAAGCATTTGCAATGTCTTCAGGCGTTCCGCCACGTTTTAACGGAATGGCATCTCTCCATTGTTTCACTGTTTCTTCAGGTAAATTGGCGGTCATTTCTGTTTCAATAAATCCTGGCGCAATCACGTTGCTTCTAATATTTCTTGAGCCCAGCTCCAAGGCAACGGATTTAGAAAAACCTATAATTCCGGCTTTTGAAGCCGCATAATTTGCTTGTCCGGCATTCCCTTTTAACCCAACCACCGAACTCATATTGATAATGGAACCCGATCGTTGCTTCATCATTGGCCTAATTACAGCCTTTGTTAAATTGAAAACCGATTTTAAATTCACTTCAATCACCGTGTCAAAATCATCTTCAGAAATTCGCATCAACAAATTATCTTTGGTGATTCCCGCATTGTTTATCAAGATATCTATCGTTCCAAATTCTTTAATAACTTCTGCCGCCAATTCTTGGGCAGCCTCATAATTTGCGGCATTTGATTGGTATCCTTTTGCTTTTATGCCATAACTCATCAATTCTTTTTCCAATTCTTGGGCCGCTTCAAGGGATGAACTAAACGTAAATGCCACATTTGCCCCTTGTTTTGCGAAAGTTTGGGCAATTCCTTTTCCTATTCCTCTGGTTGCTCCCGTAATTAAAGCAGTTTTGTTTTCTAAAAGTTTCATGTTGTGTTTATTTTGATTTCGTTTTAATTTTTAACAAATCAAATATACATAATTGCGCAAAAATAAACCGCTCTTGCGCGGTTTCAATTTTTAAATTATTTGAGAAGACCATTAAACGTTTAGCCATTCATTAAAAAAATAAATTTCAATAAGCTTTATTGTTTCATAAATGTAATGCGAAATCCATTATTTTTTTTATGTTTAGTAACATTAGTTTCAAAATAGTTAATTAAAAGTTAAATTTTATTTATATATTGCCCACATTAATTAACAAAAACATAAAACATGAACTCAAAAAAACAATTTATTTTAGGGATTTTCTCGCTTTTTACGATGGCAATTTATGCGCAATCGTACCAAGTTACGGGAAAAGTAACAGACACAGATAACCAGCCGTTACCTGGTGTTTCTGTAACAATTGAAGGAACCTCGAGAGGGACCTCTACCGATTTTAACGGTGTTTATGCCATAATGGTGCAAAGTAGCGAAAATCTTATTTTTTCTTTTGTGGGATACAATGAGAAAAAATTGCAAATGGACGGCACAAAAATATTTAATGTGGTCTTGATTTCAGGAGTTGCATTAAAAGAAGTTGTGGTTGTTGGATCAAGAAATCCAAACAGAACAGCGGTTGATACTGCCGTTCCCGTTGATGTTATTGATGTGGCGGAACTAATTACGGCAGGTCCGCAAGTTAACTTAAACCAAATATTAAACTATGTGGCGCCATCATTTTCCTCAAATACACAAACTATTGCTGACGGAACAGACCACATTGATCCAGCTTCTTTAAGAGGCTTGGGTCCAGACCAGGTTTTGGTGTTGATCAACGGAAAAAGAAGACACAATTCTTCACTGGTAAATATAAACGGTACTTTTGGGAGAGGAAGTGTTGGTACCGATTTAAATGCAATTCCGGCCGCTTCCATAGAACGGATTGAAGTATTAAGGGATGGTGCCGCAGCGCAATATGGCTCTGATGCCATTGCCGGCGTTATTAACATTGTATTAAAAAGAAGCACCAATGAACTAAACCTAAATGTTACAAGCGGCGCTAACTTCTCAGAATACGCCAACGAACAAACAGGCGGGGTTGATGGGCAAACAACAAACGTAAGTGCAAACTACGGTTTACAATTGGGCGATAAAGGCGGATTTATCAACTTTACGGGCGATTTTGATGTTAGGAAAGATTACAGCAGGATGAAAGAGCTAGGAGATAATATTTTCAATCTGTACAATACCGTTGAAAGATTTGCAAACAATGCAGGTTATGATTTATCCAAATTATTGGATGATAATGTTGCTGATGTTATTCAATATGGGAATGCAGCTGGATTTAATTTAGATCCAAATGCAACAAAAGCTGAATTACGGAATATTTTAAAAGCCGATAACACCACTGCCGAGTTGGCTGCGCGCGGTTTGGAAAGAAGTGATTTCAATATGAGAGTTGGACAATCGGCTTTACGTGGCGGTCGTTTCTTTGCAAACTTTTCACTTCCGTTAAATGACGATGGCACTGAATTGTATGCTGTTGCAGGCATGAGTTCGAGAACCGGAAATTCTGCTGGGTTTTACAGATTACCTAATAATGATAGAACTTACACACCTGCTTATATGAATGGTTTTTTACCTGAAATTAATTCCAATATTAAAGATAAATCTTTTTCGGTGGGCATAAAAGGCAAAGTATCGGACTGGGAGGTTGATTTTAGCAATACTTGGGGGAAAAATGCTTTTATGTATACGATTGGAAATACCTTCAATGCCTCTATGCAAAAAGCATCCCCAACCCTTTTTGATGCCGGCGGATTTTCCTTTGCGCAAAACACCACCAATCTAGACATCAGTCAATTTTTTGAAGACACTATGGCTGGATTAAATATTGCTTTTGGTGCTGAATATCGTTTGGAAAATTATGAAATTATAGCTGGGGAACTGGCTTCATATGCACAATATACAGCCGACGGGCAAGTGATAACATTGCCAACTCAAAGTCCCTCCAAAGATTTCTTTGGAACTGCAAGACAAGGAGGTTCACAAGTTTTTCCTGGATTTAGTCCTGCAAACGAATTGTCTCGCGGAAGAAGCAGCGTTGCGGGTTATTTTGATGTTGAAGCAGATGTTACTGATAATTTATTATTGAGTGGTGCCGTGCGTTATGAAGATTATTCCGATTTTGGTTCTACCTTAAATTTTAAAGTGGCCACCAGAATAAAAGCGGGTGAAAACACCAATATTAGAGCCGCGTTAAATACTGGCTTTAGAGCGCCTTCTTTACACCAATTGAATTTCAATTCTACGTCTACAATTTTTAATAACTTAGGTAACCCTGTAGAAGTCGGGACATTTGCTAATGATAGCAGACCTGCAAAATTATTAGGAATCCCACAATTAAAAGAGGAAAAATCTAGAAGTGTCAGTGTTGGTTTTACCTCTAAATTACCTGAAATGCATTTAACATTTACCGTTGACGGCTATTTTGTGGCCATTGACGACAGGATTGTTTATACTGGTCAATTTGGAATTAGCGATACTGATGCCAATCCGAATAATAATACAGGTTCTGAATTAGATTTGTTGTTAAAACAAGCGAATGCTTCGGCCGCTTCATTTTTCGCAAATGCCATTGATACAGAATCAAAAGGTGTGGATGTGGTAATAACTCACGATGCGCTAATAGGCAGCAACGCCAAGTTAAAATCGGATTTGTCAGGTACTTTTTCCAAAACAATAAAAGTTGGAGATATTAAAGCATCTGATGTTTTGATAAATGCGGGATTGGTTGGCACCTATTTCCCTGAAGACAGCAGGGTTTACTTAGAAGAATCGGTACCAAGAACAAAAATAAATTTATCGAACAGTTTAACCACCGATAAATTTAATGTTTTTTTAAGAAACGTTTGGTTTGGAGAAGTTACCGAAGCTACCACAACAGTTGCCAATCAACAAGTTTTTGGATCAAAATTAGTCACAGATTTATCTTTTGGCTATAAAGTATCCGGAAGCACCACAGTTACCGTTGGGGCAAATAACTTATTTGACATTTACCCAGACAGAGCTGCACAAGATTTGCAACCTGATGTAACTGGTGACCAAAACAACAGAAGCGGCGGTAAATTTGACTGGTCAAGAAGAGCACAACAATTTGGAATTGGAGGACGTTTCCTTTTTGCAAGATTGAATATAATCCTTAAATAAAATTTTTATTTCTATAATTTAAAAAGCTTCCCAAAAATCGGGAAGCTTTTTTTTTAAAGTTATGATAAATGGTGAAAGCCATAAAATAACAACTTAGGCCGCAACTCCAACCCTAAATTAAACTACCCCCCATCTTTTTTCTTGCTTCTTGAATCAGAACATAATTGTCGGAATTGTTCAGACATCGGGTCAAAATCGGAGAATCTATCAATTCTAAAAACGCCTGCTTCGGCAAATAAAGGGATTTCTAAAACCATTTCGGCAACCAATCTTCCAATGCCGCCAGAACCGGCAACACCACAACCTGCACATCCTGTTGCTGCAAAAAATCCTTTAAAATTAGGAAATGATCCTATTGTATAATACCCGTCTGGAGTATATGTTGAAATTCCAGTAATGCAATTTTTCATTCCTGTTTCTTCAAATTTCGGAAAGTAATTGATAAAATCTTTTCCGTAATTTTCTAAAATATCCCAAGCATCATTTTTAGGGCCCAAAAAATCGGAATTGGGTTTGGTGTTTAATTCATTTGGGTGAAAATGAGGACTGTTTTCTTCTCTTAACCCAAACAATAATGCGCCATTTTCTGGTCTTGAATAGGCCATGGCATCAGGCATCACTACCATTGGGTGGTTTTTAGGAAACAAAGTATCTATATTTTCCGTAATCCAATAAATGCTTCTTACTGGCGCCATAGGTATCGGTATATTTAACTGTAAAGACAACAAATTGGACCAAGCGCCCACGGCATCAATAACAATGGGCGTTTTAATAATTCCTTTCGTTGTTTGCACTCCAATAATTTTATGATCCTTAGAAAGCAATTCAATAACTTCTGCATTTTGCATTATTGTCGCCCCTTCCAGTTTTGCGGCTTTCGCAAATGTATTTGCCAACAAATAGGCATCTAAATAAGCGTCATCTTCCATAAAAGAAGTTTTAAGAATGGACGAAGTATCAAACCAAGGCACTTTCTCTTTCACCTCCTCAATGCTTATTTCCCTGTTCTTAATGTGATGTTTATTTGCGATGGACACTATTTTCTCCAGATTGGCAACCGATTCTTCAGAGGAAGCAATGTGAAGTGTCCCTACTTTATTTTTACCTGTATTTTCACCTGTAAGCAGTTCTATTTCATCAATATTTCTGTAAGTTTCTTGGATTAGCGGAATCAATTCTTCTTTGGTTCTGACCAATGTCATTAAGGATGCTGCTTTTGAAGTATTTCCGCTTCCAATAGTGTTTCTGTCAATTAACACTACGTTTTTTAGCCCTCTTTTTGCCAAATGCCAAGCTGTTGAAGAACCAATTGTCCCTGCTCCTATCACTATTGCATCAACGGTATCAATTATAAAATCTTTCATGTTAAAAAAGTATTTGTGTTAATTCAATCAGACTGTTTATTATATGGGTTGGATTCGCGCTTTTTAACTGCTCTTCAGTATGAGCCCCTGTTGTGACCCCAACGATTATACCGCAATTTGCTGTTTTGCCTTCTTCAATGTCTATAATGGAATCACCTACTTTTACAACATCTTTTGCATTTTTAATATCGAATATTTCCATTGGTTTATAAATCATATCAGCTG
>JAUYUA010000010.1 GCA_030694935.1 Lutibacter sp.
CTGTGTCTCCCTTTGTTAATAATTTTATTGAAATCTTCAACCTCAATTTTGCTTAGCTTGATTGTGTAGTGTGCCATTTGCCGTTTTTGATGCTAAGATACAAATATTAACCGTCATATCAAAATTAACTTAACACTAGTATCTTTTAACTTAAAACGATTGTTGTGCTTTTTGATGTGTTTCAATTTTCAATTTTAAAATGGCTCTTGCACGGGCTAAATTTGATTTTGAGGTGCCTTCCGCAATTTGCATCATTTCTGAAATCTCTTTATGTGAATAACCATCTAAAGCATAAAGGTTAAAAACCAGTCGATATCTGTCGGGTAATTCATTGATTAGATTTAGCAAAAAATCTAAAGAAATTTCATCATCATCAACGTCAACAATCACCTCATCAGGAATATCTTCCGTCACAATATTTAACACATTTTTTTTTCTGTACTTTAATAAAACTGTGTTAATCATTACCCGCTTTAACCAGCCTTCAAACGAACCTTTAAAATTAAACTGCCCAATTTTATCAAAAATGACGATAAAGCCATCTTGAAAATTGTCTTGGGCTTCTTGTTTGTTTTTAGAGTACTTAAGGCATATTGAAAATAACTTACCTGCAAAAAGCTGATAAATTTCCTTTTGTGCCTTGTGATCGTTATTAGCACACTGTTTTATGAGTTCATCTAAACCCAAATACGCGTATTTTAATTGTTAATAAGATACCTAAAAAGATAATAGGTTGCGTAAATTTACATTACTTTTGTGGGGTTTCCGAATTTTTATGAAAAAAATTAACATTTTCAACCTTCATCCTGGCAATGAATTCGAAAAAATGGCGCTTGAGATATTCCAATTTCAGGCTGAAAACAATTTGGTTTATAAGGCGTTTTTAGGCCATTTAAAGATTGATATTCATAGCGTTAAAAAAATTGAGGAAATTCCTTTCTTGCCCATACAATTCTTTAAATCGCATAAAGTTGTTTCTTCTGATGAAACCATACAACGCACATTTTTAAGCAGCGGAACCACAGGAAATGAGCAAAGCAAGCATTTTGTGGCCGATTTGTCTGTTTACGAAGAAAGCTTTACCAAGGGATTTGAACATTTTTATGGGGCTGTTGAAGACTATACCATTTTGGCCTTGTTGCCTTCTTATTTGGAGCGCGAAGGTTCTTCATTGATTTATATGGCAAATGATTTTATCCAAAAATCCAAAAACAAAAAAAGCGGATTTTATTTAAACAACTTGGAAGAATTGGCTAAGAATTTGGTTGATTTGGATAAAAATAATGAAAAAGTGTTGCTGATTGGTGTTTCTTTTGCGTTGCTGGATTTGGTTGAAAAACACAAATTTAAGCTTAAAAATACCATTGTGATGGAAACTGGTGGTATGAAAGGAAGAAGAAAAGAACTGATCAGGGAGGAATTGCATCAAATTTTGCGAGAAGGTTTTGGCGTTGAAAACATTCATTCGGAATATGGGATGACCGAATTGTTGAGCCAGGCCTATTCCAAAGGAAACGGCATTTTCGAATGTCTGCCCTGGATGAAAATTTTAACGCGGGACGCGGAAGATGCCTTGACGATTTTGCCAGAAGGAAAATCGGGCGGCATCAACGTGATAGATTTGGCAAATATTAACTCCTGCTCTTTTATCGCCACGCAGGATTTGGGAAAAACGTATCCCAACGGCGTCTTTGAAGTGATAGGCCGTTTCGACAATTCGGATATCAGAGGCTGTAATTTAATGGTGATGACATAAATTCCCCTCCTTTGGATAATGGCGCTAACTTAAAGTGTTTATAATAAAAAAATTTATTATATTAGTGCTCAAAATAAAAATAGAGGGCATTATGAAATTAAATAGATCATTAGCGATAAGTACAGTTATTCAAGATTGTCAAAAGGAGAATATAATGGGGTTATTGGAGAGGGAGTTTCCTCGCTCAATATTCGAGCAACCTAATGAAGACAGTAAAGGGCGTAATCGAGTTTTTAACATTAACAACACCTTGTTGACAATGGTATTAACTTCTATTCAGCAAGACAAAACATTAAAGAATTCTGTGAGTCTCTATTATATGATTCACCAACAGACAAAACAAAGAGTTTTAGAAGAAATGGAAATGGCCATAACAAAAGAGAAAGCATTGCATAAACAATTGGGAAGGCGAAAAGCCGGCCGGCCAAAGAATTATGAGTTACAGCTTCCCAAGAGTTTAGATAAAGACATTTCATTGAACACGGCAGCCTACAGCAAAGCAAGAGACCGTGTGTCTGTGAAATTGACCCAAGAACTTTTTAAAGCCAGCCGTATAGAAGAATCTGAAAACACCTATTCCCATTGGCGTGGACATCGTGTATTTATTGGGGATGGGACATATGTCCAAATGCAGGATACGGAAATGATAAAGAAAGATTACAAGGTGAAATTCAATGGCAAGGACAGCGATGGCTATCCACAAGGTCTATTGGTAGCCGTAACAGAAAGAGGTACCGGTCAGATACATGATTTTAGGCTGTCCAATAGGCATGTGAGTGAACTGCCTTTGTTTTATGAAATGATCGATGAACTTCCCGAAAAGTCTTTATTGCTGATGGATGACCTATACAATTGTTATGAAATCATTTCCAAATGCCTTCGAAAAAATATTGAATTCGTTATTCCTGCCAAAAGGAAAAGGGACTATACACATATTGAAACCATAGAAGAAGGTGACGAAATCATAAAGATAAAAACCCCTAAAAACAGATCAAAATGGCTTGAAGAAAATGAAGAGCCCAATAATCTTTTGCTTAGAAGGATAACATGTCAAAGTCCGGACGGGAAGCAGTATGTATTATACACATCCTTGTTGGACAGGAAAATAAGCAAATACGAAATTCAAGGGCTCTATCTAAGCAGATGGGATATTGAAATCAGCATTCGGGAAATCAAAACGATAATGGATATCAATATTTTGCGTTCCAGAACACCGGAAATGGCGCTCAAGGAGCTTACCGTATCTTTGGCTACCTATAATCTGGTCAGAAAGATTATCTACGCAAGCATAAAAGACTTGCCTTTTTCCCCCGAAGAAGATTTCATTTACAAATTCTATACGACTAATAAGGATCTTCTTATTGACAAAAAGGGAAGAGTATATAATAGATGGTCAACGGGTCGTAGAGGAACTCGAGCACCTGATAAGAAAGGAGATGCTCCAAAAACGAAAACCAAACAGAAAATATGACAGGAAAACCAAACAAGGAAGGTATAGAAAATATAAATAAATATGTAAAGTTAGCGCCATTA
>JAUYUA010000011.1 GCA_030694935.1 Lutibacter sp.
ATTATATTCTCCTTTTGACAATCTTGAATAACTGTACTTATCGCTAATGATCTATTTAATTTCATAATGCCCTCTATTTTTATTTTGAGCACTAATATAATAAATTTTTTTATTATAAACACTTTAAGTTAGCGCCATTACTCTCAAGAGGGGAGTTAATCGTGGTATATTTTAACTTTTAATATTTAATATTTAATATTTAACTTTTTTAACATTCCCCCTTCGGGGGTTAGGGGGCCTAGTCCGCTAAATTAGGTCTCAGCCATTTTTTAGCAGTTTCAACATCCATATTTTTTCTTTTGGCAAAATCCTTCACTTGTTCTTCGGTTATTTTTCCGACCCCAAAATATTTGGCGTTTTCACTACCAAAATAATAGCCCGAAACCGATGCCGCCGGCCACATCGCCAAACTTTCCGTCAATTCAACACCAATATTTTCTTTAACTTTCAGCAATTCCCAAATGGTTAATTTTTCTGTGTGGTCCGGACAAGCGGGATAACCCGGTGCCGGACGAATGCCTTTATAACTTTCTTTAATTAACTCGTCGGTCGATAATTTTTCGTCACTGGCATAACCCCAATAATCTGTCCGCACTTTTTTGTGCAGATATTCCGCAAAAGCTTCCGCCAACCTGTCGGCCAAAGCTTTTATCATAATCGAATTGTAATCGTCGTGGTCTTTTTCAAATTCGGCCGCAAGTTCAGCAGTTCCAAATCCGGTGGAAACGCAAAATGCGCCCATATAATCTTCAATATTGGTTTCTTTCGGCGCCACAAAATCGGCCAGCGCCATACTTGGTGTTCCTTCTTTCTTTTTCAATTGCTGGCGCAAAGTCAAAAACCTGGCTTTAACTTCAGTTTTATTTTCATCGGCATACACTTCAATATCATCATCATTTACCGAATTTGCGGAAAAAATTCCGAAGACAGCTTTTGCAGTCAGCAGTTTTTCATCCACCACTTTTTGAAGCAGTTTTTGGGCATCGTTAAATAAATGGGTTGCCGTTTCGCCAACCACCGCATCGGTTAAAATTGCAGGAAATTTTCCGTGCAATTCCCAGGTTCTGAAAAACGGACTCCAGTCGATATATTCCAGCAATTTATTGAGATTCAAATTCTCAATTACCTTCGTTCCCAAAAAGTTTGGTGTTGCAATGTTGGGGTTATTCCAATCGATGTTGAATTTATTTTCCCGGGCACCGGCCAGCGATAAATATTCTTTTCTGTCGGATCTGTTATAAAATCCTTCCCTAACTGTCACGTAATCATCTTTAATGCTTTTCACATATTCACCTACAGTATTGTTGTCGTTTATTAAATTCCCGACCACCGTAACTGCCCGTGAAGCATCATTTACATAAATCACCGCATTGGAATATTGGGTGTCAATTTTAACGGCCGTATGCGCTTTTGAGGTCGTGGCACCGCCAATTAACAAAGGAACCTTAAAGTTTTGACGCTCCATTTCTGCGGCAACATAAGCCATTTCATCTAAAGATGGTGTTATGAGTCCGCTCAACCCAATCACGTCCACATTTTCTAATTTGGCGGTTTCAATTATTTTTTCGGTCGAAACCATCACGCCTAAATCGATAATTTCATAATTGTTGCAATTTAACACCACTCCCACAATATTTTTTCCGATATCGTGAACATCACCCTTTACTGTTGCGAGCAGTATTTTGCCGGCAGCCCCTCCCGTCCCCGAAGGGGAAGCTTTCCCTGCTAAAGCCAAATTAGTTTCGGAAATTTTATTTAATTCGCTTAATATATTTTCTAAAATATTGTCAATATCGCCTATCACATGCGCATTGGTAAATCGAAGTACTTTAAAACCCTTATCCGACAACCATGCTGTTCTTATTTCATCTGATTCCATATTCTCAGGCAATTGGTGAATTTTGCCGTCAACTTCAATAATTAATCTGTTTTTTAAACAAACGAAATCCGCAATGTATTGCCCAACAATATGTTGTCGCCTAAATTTATAGCCTTTTAATTGCTTATTTTTTAAACATTCCCATAGAATTCCCTCAGCTTCAGTCTGATTTTTTCGCAACGCT
The DNA here is from genome assembly GCA_030694935.1 of Lutibacter sp. Taxonomy (GTDB): domain Bacteria; phylum Bacteroidota; class Bacteroidia; order Flavobacteriales; family Flavobacteriaceae; genus Lutibacter. Next base: position 2,064 of record JAUYUA010000011.1, read on the forward strand.
ACAGCAAACTCTTTTAATTTACCATAAAGCAATCGATCAGCCATTTCATAACTTTTAAAAGTTCCCCCTTTCGAGCCTGTACTGAGCGGAGCCGAAGTAGGGGCTAGGGGGCGTTTTGACTCTTCAATAAACGGTTGCAAATAAGCCACCGCGCGTTTCATCACTCGGGCAGATTTCACCACTTGCGGCAAAAACATTTTACCCGATCCAAACAAATCTCCCACCACGTTCATCCCGGTCATCAAGTGCTGTTCAATCACTTCTATGGGTTTTGTGGCCTGTTTTCTTGCTTCTTCAACATCATCCAAAATAAATTCATCCACGCCTTTTACCAAGGCATGCGTAATTCTTTCCTGCAAGGGTTTTTCACGCCACGACAAATCCACTTTATGCTCTTTTACGGAACTTATGACACTTTCGGCAAAAGTGAGCAAACGTTCTGTGGCATCGTCTCTTCTGTTTAAAATAACATCTTCCACACGTTCCAGCAAATCTTTAGGAATCTCGTCGTAAACTTCCAACATGGTCGGATTTACGATGCCCATATTCATTCCGGCTTTTATGGCGTGGTACAAAAATACCGAGTGCATGGCTTCGCGCACCGAATCATTTCCCCTGAAAGAAAACGAAACGTTGCTTACGCCGCCGCTTACGCTTACATTGGGCAAATTTTCACGAACCCAGCGCGTTGCTTCAATAAAATCGAGCGCATTTCTTTTGTGCTCGTCCATTCCCGTGGCCACCGGGAAAATATTTAAATCGAAAATAATGTCTTCTGAAGGAAACTTTACCTCATTCACCAAAATATCGTAGGAACGTTTGGCAATTTCGATTCTTCGGTCGAAATTATCGGCCTGGCCCACCTCATCAAAAGCCATCACAATAACCGCAGCGCCGTAACGCTTGATTAATTTTGCCTGTTTGATGAATGTGGCTTCCCCTTCTTTTAAGCTGATGGAGTTTACCACACATTTTCCCTGAACCACCTGCAAACCGGCTTCAATAATTTCCCATTTTGAACTGTCGATCATCACCGGAACGCGCGAAATATCGGGTTCGGAAGCAATTAAATTCAGAAACTGAACCATGGCTTCTTTTCCGTCGATCAATCCGTCGTCCATGTTCACATCGATAATTTGTGCACCGCCATCCACCTGATGCCTTGCAATCGCTAGCGCCTCGTCAAATTTTTCGTCTTTAATCAGACGCAAAAACAAACGCGAACCCGCCACATTGGTGCGTTCGCCAACATTGATGAAATTGCTTTCAGGCGTTATAATCAGCGGTTCAAGTCCGGAAAGTTTCAGGTACCTAACACTCGATTTATTTTCTATATTTGATTTATCTTCTTGCATTTAGTATCTTAATTTTTTAGCAGCATATTTTAGAAAACCTTTTAAATTCCCCCTTTGGGGGTTAGGGGGCTAACCAAATCGGCAATGGCCTTGATATGCGCCGGCGTGGTGCCGCAGCAACCGCCAATGATTCGCACCAAATGTTTGTCTAGATAGGTTTTAATCTGAGCTGCCATTTCCTCGGGTGTTTCGTCATATTCCCCGAAAGCGTTTGGCAGTCCGGCGTTTGGATGCGCGGAAACCGGCAAATTCGATTTTCTTGCCAGCACTTCTAAATGCGGCGTTAACTGATTGGCACCCAAGGCACAATTAAATCCGATAGACAATAACGGAATGTGCGAAACGGATATTAAAAAAGCCTCCGCCGTTTGACCCGACAAAGTTCTTCCGCTGGCATCTGTAATGGTGCCGCTTAACATAATTGGCACATCGATATTTCGTTCTTCTTTCACTTCTTCAATGGCAAACAACGCCGCTTTTGCATTTAGCGTGTCGAACACCGTTTCCACCAATAAAATATCAACGCCGCCATCCAGCAAAGCTTCGGTTTGTTGTTTGTATGCAGCTTTTAAATCGTTAAAAGTGACTGCTCGGAAACCCGGATCATTTACTTTGGGCGACATGCTTGCGGTTTTGTTTGTGGGTCCGATTGCACCAGCCACAAATCGGGGTTTGGCCGGATTTTTAGCTGTAAATTCGTCGGCAACTTCCTTGGCTATTTTGGCCGATTGGTAGTTGAGTTCGTACACATAATCTTCCATTTCATAATCGGCCATGGCAATTGTGGTGCTCGAAAATGTGTTGGTTTCAATGATGTCGGCGCCCGCTTCCAAATATTTTCGGTGGATTTCTTTAATGGCTTGAGGCTGGGTGATGGAAAGCATATCGTTATTTCCTTTTACGGAAACGTGAAAATCTTTGAATTGCTCGCCTCTGTATTCTTCTTCAGAAAATCGGTATTGCTGAATCATGGTTCCCATTGCACCATCAAGCACCAATATCCGTTTTTGTATTTCTTCTTTTATGTTACCCATTGTTGATGGTTGTTATTTTAAATATTATTTTAGTTCAAATAGTTGCCATTTTTATAAAAAAGCAATAAAAAAATTTAACCGCAATCCCGATAGATATCGGGACGCAAATAAAATACGCAAAGGGCGCAAAGAAAATTTTGGATTTACGATTGATGAATTTTACCTTGTCGATATTTTTAATTCTAAAACAAATCGTAAATCAAAAATCCTAAATCAGTTTGCGTTAGGGATTAAAGCGATATCCTTTTTAGCGGTTTTTTAACCGATAAAAAGATATAACGTAAAGCCCGACCCGCCAGCTGGCGGGGAACGCCCAAAAAATTATTAAAAAATGCAAGAAGAATTCTGGAAAAGTCTCTTCGTTATCTATCCAAAATATTTTGGTAGAATGTAGCACCTTCTTTATAAATAAAGGGTTGCTAAGGCTTCAACGGGTCTAATCCCTCTGCCTTTCTTAATAACTGTGGTCACTGTGTTTATGAACTTGGCTGCAAATTAACGCAATAAGCCGCTGAATTACAAACGAAACGGGTTATTTATTATTTAATTAACAAGGATTTGGTCAATTCGTTTAGCGCGGTCACTTTTTCTGAAAACGTGCCACCGGTGGATTTTCGGTACAAATTTATGTTTTCGGCCAGCTCGTTGATGTTGTTTGGGATGACTTCTTCGAAAAACTGACGCAATCGTTTTGCCAAGGTGGGCGATTTTCCGTTGGTTGAAATGGCAATTTTAATGTTGCCTTTGGTGACGATGCCGCCCATATAAAAATCGCAGTATGGCGGATTGTCGGCCACATTCACTAAAATATTGTATTGTTTGCAATCTTTATACACCTGAATATTGACTTCAATATGGTTGGTTGCGGCGATTACGATGTGTTTTCCTTCCAAAAATATAATATCATACGCCGATTCTATAATTTTTACATTAAATTTTTTTGCCAAAGCGATTAACTCGGGCAAAAAATTGATGGAAACGATGGTGACTTTGGCATTCGGACTTGATTTTAGCAGGAAAACCAGTTTTTCCAATCCGACATTTCCTCCGCCAATAATGAGGACTTCAAGTTCGGCCACTTTTAAAAAAATTGGGTATAATTCGTTTTGTTCCATGTTGGCTTATTTATTTCAGGCAGATTGATGTTTCCCTACAATTTCCTCATAAAACGCTCGTAATTTTGTGCTGTGTTTCACCACTTCCCCAATTACGATGATTGCCGGTGAAGCCAATTGTTGCGTTTCAACCACTTCCAAAATAGAATCGATGGTTCCCACGCCAATTTTCTCGTTTTTTGTGGTTCCATTTTGAATAATCGCGGTTGGCACATCGCCTTTTTCAAATTTATTGAAGATCGCCACAATCTCGCTGAGTTTGCACATTCCCATTAAAATAACAATGGTTGCGGTTGATTGCGCCGCCAAAAACACATCGTTCGACAAATTTCTGTCGGATGTGGTGCCGGTAATAACCCAAAAACTTTCTGAAACACCTCTTTTTGTGAGGGCGATACCCTGACTTGCAGGCACTGCCATTGCAGAAGAAATTCCGGGAATAACCTCTGTTTCAATGCCGAAAGATTCAATATAATCAATTTCTTCCGCGCCGCGTCCAAAAACAAAAGGATCGCCGCCTTTTAAGCGAACGGCATTTCCGTATTGAAAAGCGTATTTCACCATCAGTTCATTTATTTCGTCCTGAGAATGGCTGTGAAATCCTTTGCGTTTTCCCACAAATATTTTTTTTGCGAGTGGCGCATATTTCAGCAATTCTCTGCAAACCAAAGCATCGTACAACACCACATTTGCTTTCATCAGCGCATTAACGCCTTTCACGGTAATCAATTCCGGATCTCCCGGACCAGCTCCAACCAGCGTAACTTTGGGGAAATTATTCGTTTTCATCATTTAAAATTTTAGTTCGAAGTGCTGTTGCTTTTTCATAAAACAATTGCGCATCTTGCAAATATTTCTGCGCAAATTCTTTGGATGGCTCGTTGTTTTGAATTTGATACACAAATTCAGAAAACGGACTACCCAACACAATATCCTCCGCAAAAAGCGCTTCAAATTCTGATACAATTCCGGCTTGCGTATTGGTGGTTTTGTCTTTGGTCAGCAACAAGGCTTTGGCGGTATTCACCAAACTGGTGTATGCATAATAGATGCTGTCGGCAAACTGATTTAATTTTAAAGCTTCTGCGGAATTTTCAATTTTCTCTTCGCTGTCCAGCAACAAAGTCGCCACCAAATCGATCACAACACCTGCACATTCACCAACGCCAACGGCCATTTCAAAAGGTTCTTCGCCTCCCCAATCCGTAAAATCACTTTCATGCAAATTGGTACTGTCGGCGAGCGGTTTCAACAAATTGTAAAAATAAATTTCGCCTTGTTTGTCGTAATAATCTAAAAAAGATTCTCCCTCACCGCGATTCATTTCCAAATCATTTAAAATCGCTCTTAACGCATCCGGACCTTTTTTGCTTGGCACTTTAATAACCTTATCAGCAATTCTTCCGGCACCGTTTCCTAAAATGCCACCGCCCAAAAGTACCTGCAAAGCCGGAGCAACCAATTTCCCGGACTTGATCGTCATTCCCTGAAAACCAATATGTGCCATCGTATGTTGTCCGCAAGAATTCATGCAACCACTTATTTTTATGGTAATTTCCTTGTTGGCGGCAAACTGCGGATACTCATTTTTCAACACTTTTTCCAATTCTCGGGTAATTCCCGTGCTGCTTGCAATTCCCAGATTACAAGTGTCGGTTCCCGGACAAGAAGTGATGTCGAAAATACCGTTGTAACCCGATTCCGCATAACCCAGTTTTTGAAGTTCTGTATAAAAGAATGGCAACAACTCCTCTTTTATATGCGGAATTAGTATGTTTTGACGCAAGGTCAGGCGCAGTTCGTTGGCTGCATATTTCTGAACCAAATCGGCCAGCAAACGTGCTTTATCGGTATAGAAATCGCCCAAGTGGATTTTAATTCCAACAGCATAAAACCCTTTCTGTTTTTGGGGAATCACGTTGGTTAATTTCCATAAATTGTAGTGTCCTTCATTTTCAATTTTTACTGAAGGAATTTCCACCTGCGGAAATGCAATTTCAGTTTCAAATTTAGACGTGTCTATTTTAAAAGTTTGATTGGACAACGCTTTTTGCTCTTCCGAAACCAATTTCACAAAAGCCTCCAAACCAATTTCTTTCACCAAAAATTTCAATCGCGCCCGTGCTCTTTTTGCGCGTTCGCCATATCGGTCGAAAACTCGCAAAACAGCTTCGGTCACTGGAATTATTTTATCGGCCGGCAAAAACTCATATAACGTATCGGCCAAACGGGCCTGCGAACCCAATCCGCCGCCAAGCATCACTTTAAATCCGATTTCACCATTTTTAATTTTGGCGATAAAACCCAAATCGTGCATAAAACTCAATGCGGTGTCTTCATCGGTCGCGGAAAAAGAAATCTTGAATTTTCGTCCCAATTCCTGACAAATGGGATTCCTTAAAAAGAATTCAAAAGCCGCTTGCGCATAAGGAGAAACATCAAAAGGCTCGTTGATATCGATACCCGCAGTTTCCGAAGCGGTTACGTTTCTAACCGTGTTGCCACAGGCTTCACGTAAGGTAATGTCATCTTTTTCCAATTCGGCCCAAAGTTCGGGAGTTCTGTCTAAACTCACGTGGTGAATTTGGATGTCCTGCCTTGTGGTAATGTGCAGCCTTCCTCGAGAATATTCATCGGAAACCGTCGAAATTCTGCGCAATTGTTCCCCTGAAATTTTCCCATAAGGCAATTTAATCCGGATCATCTGCACGCCAAACTGACGCTGTCCGTAAACGCCGCGAGCCAAACGCAGACTTCTGAAGCGCGCCTCTTCAATTTTTCCTTCATAATAAAGACTGATTTTTTTTTCAAGGTCAATAATGTCCTTCTCGACAATCGGATTCTCGATTTCGGTTCTGAAACTTTGCATGGTATTTTGTGATTTTAGTAAGTAGAAAGTACTTCCCTATTTCATAGGTTGTTTAGATTAAATTTTGTTATATGTTTTTGATTTTTATCCTATCCCCAACCCCTTCCTCGGCAGGTAAACTTTCCTAAGGAAAGGGAGTTTGTTTTAGTTATCTAAAAAAGATTATTTTTAATTTAACTTTTTTATTTAAAATAGTGTTGAACAGTTTTTATTAATTTCTGTTCCTTTTCATGTTTTATACACACCCCTAACTCCTCTCAAGAGGGGAATTTTGATATGAACTTTATAACGGACAGGTCGCGACCTGTCCCTACTTTTGACTTTCAGCTTTTAACTTTTTCAAAGCCCATCGCGCCACCTGACCCTATCTCTAAAAATGTTCAATGAACATTTTCTTAACGCTCCGTCTCTCAATTACTCTGTATTAATGGGTTATTGAGAGTTAAACAACAGGTTTCAAAATGTACCAAGATGATATTATATTTTTATTTTTAAAAAATAATTTATGTTTTTTTCTTTTTTGCATCGCCCAAAAAAGAAACAAAAAATGCTAGTCTGATGATCTTTTTCTGTAAAATTATTGAATTTTTTTGTCCACATCACCCAGACCGCCTTTTCCCCGCTTCTCCAGCCACGAGGCTCTTTGGGTTGCTCCGTCGGCCAACGCTAAAAATTTCAATATTTTACAACGAAAAACATCATATGACGGGCTTCTTTGATTTGTTTTCAATGAACTTTTAACTTTTAACTTTTAACTTTTTTCCCCGTTCCAACATTAATTTCCCCAACGCGCCATCTGGCCTATCGCTAAAAATGTTCACTGAACATCTTTTTAACGCGCTGGCCTATTCAATAAACCCAACCCCAGATGTGTTATTTGTTTGCGGATCAATTAATATAAAGGCGCCATTGGTTCTGTGTTCTTTAAAGGCATCGAAAAAAATAGGTTTGTTCAATTGAAATGAAACAGACGCAATGTCATTTATTTGCAAACTTGAAACTTGGGTGTCCACACCCGAAAAATCAGTTTCAATTTTATGATGAATCTCACTCACTTTTGCCAATACCTTATTGATGCCGTGCTGCAACACATATTTTGAACCAGCCACTAAGGGTTTAGAACACATCCAACATACTTTTGCCGTAAATGCTTTTTCAATTCTTGGCAATTCGTTTGCTTTTACAATCATATCGCCCCTGCTCACATTCACGTTGTTTTCTAAAGTGATGGAAATGGAAGACCTTCTTGCGGCACTTTGGTATTTTTTATCGTTGAAATAAATTTCTTTGACTTTGGTTCTTGTTTCAGACGGAAGCACCACAACTTCGTCTCCCACATTAATATCTCCGCCATAAACTTTGCCGGCATAACCCCTGAAATCGTGGAATTCTTCTGTTTTCGGACGAATGACATACTGCACCGGAAAGCGCATTTTGCCTCGGTTATAAATATTTACGGTATCCAGTTTCTCCAAATATTCCAACAATGTTTGTCCGCCAAACCAAGGCATCGCATCCGATTTATCCACCACATTGTCGCCTTTTAGCGCACTAACTGGAATATAAGTGATGTTTTGGTCTTCATAATCGCTTTTATCAACCAGTTTTTCAAAATCAGCCTTAATTTCATCGTATCTTTCTTCAGAAAAACCGACTAAATCCATTTTATTAATACAAACAATCACACTTTTAATCCGCAACAGATTATTGATAAAAAAGTGACGGTAGGTTTGCTCAATCACGCCATGACGCGCATCAATCAAAATGATGGCAACTTGCGACGTTGAAGCGCCGGTAACCATATTTCTGGTGTATTCCACATGGCCGGGCGTATCGGCGATGATATAACTTCTTGTTTTTGTTGAAAAATAAATATGGGCCACATCAATGGTGATTCCCTGTTCGCGTTCGGCCACCAAGCCATCTGTTGCCAAAGAAAAATCCAAATAATCGTATCCTTTTTTCTTGCTGCTGTGTTCAATGGCCTCCAATTTATCGTCGGTTAACGATTTTGTGTCGTACAATAACCTTCCGATCAAGGTGCTTTTACCGTCATCCACACTTCCTGCCGTTGCTATTTTTAAAACTTCCATATTTTTTTTGTTGTTGGTTGTTGGTTATTGGTTGTTTGTATTTTAAAGTTCATACCAATTTCCAATTCCAAACATTCATTTTTTAATTTAACACTTTACTTAAAACTTAGAATTTACAACTCAATACTAGAAATACCCTTGTTGTTTTCGTTTTTCCATCGCGGCTTCAGAACGTTTGTCGTCGATTCTGGCGCCACGTTCAGAAATGCTTGAATCCCTGATTTCGGCTACCACTTCGCGAATTGTTGATGCATACGATGAAACAGCCGCGGTACAACTCATATCGCCCACAGTTCTAAAACGAACCATGCGTTCTTCCACTTCTTCCTCATCATCTTTAAACACGTGTTCCGAGGCCGACCAAATAAGGCCGTCTCTCATAAATATATCGCGTTTGTGCGCGAAATAAATAGAAGGAATCTCCAAATCTTCATTTTCAATATAGGTCCACACGTCTAATTCTGTCCAGTTTGAAATAGGAAAAACACGCACATTTTGTCCGAGCTGAATTTGTCCGTTCAGCATATCGAACAATTCCGGACGCTGGTTTTTTTCATCCCATTGTCCAAAGTCATCACGAACGGAGAAAATACGTTCTTTGGCTCTCGCTTTCTCTTCATCTCTTCTGGCGCCGCCAATACAGGCATCGAATTTAAATTCTTCAATGGCATCTAATAATGTGGTTGTTTGCAATACATTTCTGCTGGAATATCGACCCGATTCTTCCTTCACTTTTCCTTGGTCGATGCTGTCCTGCACATTTCTTACAATCAATTCCAATCCCAATTCCGCAACCAGTTTGTCGCGAAACTCGATTGTTTCCGGAAAATTATGTCCGGTATCAATGTGCATCAACGGAAAAGGAATTTTTGCCGGATAGAAAGCTTTTTGGGCCAATCTAACCAAGGTTATGGAATCTTTTCCGCCGGAAAATAACAATACCGGTTTTTCAAATTGTGCCGCAACTTCCCTAAAAATATAAATTGCTTCGTTTTCAAGTGCGTTTATTAATAATTTCTCTGTCATTTTATCTGTTTTATGAATGCAAACCGCATTCTCTGTTTTCCAACACTTTTGTTGGATCGAAATAGGTGAATTCGTTTGGCAATTGGTACAATCTTAAATAGTTATCTAGCTGTTCATCACTCCAATGGTAAAAAGGGCTCACCTTCAAAACACCGTCTTTACTTATGGAAACAATGCCAATATTGTCCCTGAAAGCAGTTTGTCCTTTACGCAAATTGGTAAACCAAACATCGGGTTTGTGCTCTGCCATCGCTCTGTTAAAAGGTTCCAGCTTTACTTGTTCCGTAAAAATTTGATGCATCGGGTCCTCAATTTGAGGAATTCCCATGGTCACGTTTCTGTGCTCCGCAGTTTGTTTTGGCACATACAAATGCACATTTAAACCCAATTTTTCAATTAATTCATTGGCATGCGCATAAGTTTGCGGCGTATTATAGCCTGTATCGCACCAAATTACCTTTAAATCCTTTTTAACTTTGGTGCAGGCATATAAAATAGCCACTTCATACGGCCTGAAATTCGTGGTAACCAAAGGTGAAGAAGCAATCGACAATGCCCAATCGATAATTTCTTCGGGCGATTTCTTTTCCAGTTCCTTATTTATCTGTTCCAAATCTAAATTTCTCATTGTTTTCTCCATTTTATTAAATTCCAAATGCGCTCGTGACCGTAATAAAGTATCATTTTAGTGATCACCTCAATAGAACCGATAGACAGCGCCATGCTTAGTTCTCCGGTAATAAACCAGGAAATAATCATGGTATCCACAGTCCCCACAACCCTCCAACTTATTGCTTTCACAATGCTGCGAATCGGTTTTTCCGATTTTATGTCGGCCTCCAACCCTATTTCGGCAGTTGTTTTAGATGATGTTATAATTTGATCTATTATCATATTTATCAGGTGTTCTAATCTTTTTATCAGCAACAAAAATACATTTTTTTTAATACTCTACCAATTCGATAGGCTAATAGATTGATGTAATTTAATTATTTAACATTATTAGCGTTGATGTTATTTTTTTTGGCCTGCCTGCCTTTTTGGTGGGCGTTCCTCGCCAGCTGGCGGGCAATGTCATTAAGTTAAGACTTTCACGCTATTTTTTTTGTCCTTCCGAGGTACGAGCAATCTCATAATGCTAAGCTATATTGATGTGATTCCTCCTTTGTCGGAATGACAAATATCCTTATCTTAATGACATTAAGCTGGCGGTTCGGGTTTTTCGTTCCAAACTTTTTTTCTTCGCCAAAAAGCAAATCAAAAAGGTTTTGTTTACCCTGAGCGACGTCGAAGGGCAACCCCCTAACGCGAATTCAATTAATTATGAGTATTAAAAATTATTTCAAAATCGCGCCAAGGGGATTTATCCCCTTGTTGATAAATCATAATGACTTATTCACTCCTTAACTTCCGTCCCGATAGCTATCGGGATCCGTCTTCGGTCTTCGGTCCCGATAGCGATCGGGATCTAACTTTTCAACGCCTCATCAATATCCTGAATAATATCTTCAACATGCTCCAATCCAACTGAAATTCGAACCAAACCAGGCGTAATTCCTGCCGCCAATTGCTCATCCGATGAAAGTTTGCTGTGCGTGGTTGATGCCGGATGCGTAACAATGGTTCGGGTATCTCCGAGATTCGCCGACAAAGAGCACATTTTAAGCGCATTTAAAAAATTTCGTCCTGCTTCCAATCCGCCTTTTACTTCCACCGCAATGATATTTCCGCCCAGTTTCATTTGCTTTTTGGCAATCTCATATTGCGGATGTGAAATCAAAAATGGATATTTCACTTTTTCAATTTTGTCATGGCTTTCCAAAAACTCAGCGACTTTCAGCGCATTTTCGCAATGTTTGTCCACCCTAACCGCCAAAGTCTCCAAACTTTTACTCAACACCCAAGCGTTAAAAGGCGACAATGCCGGACCCGTATTTCGAGAAAATAAATAGATTTCACGCACCAAATCCGCTTTTCCAACCACCACGCCTCCCAAAACACGGCCTTGTCCGTCCATGAGTTTTGTAGCAGAATGAATCACCAAATCTGCCCCAAACTTTATGGGCTGTTGAATGTACGGTGTGGCAAAACAATTGTCGATCACCAGCAACAAATTGTGCTTTTTGGCAATTTTCCCCAGCAATTCTAAATCGATGATGTCCACGCCGGGATTGGTAGGCGATTCCGCATACAATATTTTGGTTGCAGGCGTGATTAAAGATTCAATCTCGTTCGGATTGTTAATGTCGAAATATGAAGTTTCAATATGCCATTTCGGAAAATACTTGGTAAACAACGTATGCGTGGATCCAAAAACCGAACGCGCCGAAACAATATGATCGCCACTATTTAACAAAGCCGCAAAGGTCGAAAACACAGCCGCCATTCCGGTGGCAAAAGCATAACCGGCTTCAGCGCCTTCCATTTGCACCACTTTATCGGTAAATTCGGTTGTGTTCGGATTGCTGAAACGGGAATAAATGTTCCGATCATTTTCTTCACTGAAAGCTGCACGCATCTGTTCAGCATCTTCAAACACAAAACTTGAAGTTAAATACAAAGGCGTTGAATGCTCCTGAAATTGGGAACGCTCCATTTGGTTTCTGATGGCTTCTGTTTCGAAATTATTGTCGCTCATGGTATTGGTTGTTAAACTTCCCTAATTGGTGTTAACTGGTTTTTATTAATTTTTATTTCTCCTCATGTTTTTTACACACCCCTAACCCCTCTCAAGAGGGGAATTAATCGCGGTACTAACTTTTAACTTTTAACTTTTAACTTTTCCACCTTCGGTGGACTAATTTTTATCCGCCAATCTTAATATATCGCCGAAAACGCCCCGTGCGGTAACGGCTGCTCCGGCTCCTGCGCCTTGAATTACGAGTGGTTTTTCACCATAGGATTCGGTATAAATTTCAAAAATCGCATCGGCACCTTGTATTTGTCCCAGTGCGCTGTTGCTTGGTACCGAGACCAATTTCACCTCCAAATTACCTTTATCTTGTTGCAAATCTCCCGAAATTTCACCGATATAACGCAACACGTGATTTGGTTTTTGATCCTCTTTTATTTTCTGAAAATGCGCGTTCATTTCCTCCAATCTTTTCAAAAATAAATCGGCGGCACCGGATCTTAAATTATCCGGGATTAAATTTTCAATAATCACGTCGGAAAATTCATTTTGCAAATCGAGTTCCCTTGCCAAAATCAGCAATTTTCTTCCCACGTCGTTGCCGCATAAATCCTCTCGCGGATCAGGTTCCGTAAAACCTTGATTGATGGCTTCCTGCAAAATTTCACTAAAAGGTCGATTTTCCACCGAAAAATTATTGAACAAATAACTCAAAGAACCAGAAAAAACGCCTCGAATACACGTGATATTTTCACCTGAATCGTGCAACAATTTAATCGTGTCAATCAATGGCAATCCGGCGCCGACATTGGTTTCGTACAAATAGGATTTCTTATTGTCTTTTATGGTTTGCCTAAGCGATTTGTAAAAGGCATACGACTTGGTATTGGCGATTTTGTTGGAAGAAATTAAATCGAATCCGTTTTCAGCCAAATCAATATAATTGTCCACAAACTGCGAACTTGCCGTATTGTCCACCGCAATTAAATTTTCCAAATGGTTTTTTTCCGCAAATTCAATCACCTCGTTTACCGTATAATTTGGAAGCGCATTTTGATCAAATTCCTTCGTCCAGTTTTCTGAAATTCCGTTCTTGTCGAACAATACTTTAGAAGAATTCGCCACCGCAAAAATGTTCAAATGAATGTTTTTTCGTTTTAAAATAGTTGAATGGCTTTTTAAAATTTGGTCTATCAAAGTGCCGCCCACCAAACCTTTTCCAAAAATGGCAATGTTAATTCGTTTTGAAATTCCGAAGATTTCACTGTGAATCACGTTCACCGCTTTGTTTAAATCCGATTTTTTTACCACCAAACAAACATTCGCCCCGGTTACGGTGTTATTGATCAATATTGGTGTCACATGATTTTTTATCAACGCGCCATAAGGCTCATTGAAAGAATGCAAACTTTGGCCGATGATAGAAATCACCGACACATTTTCGGTCACATAAATTTGGCTGATATCCTTGGTCTGAAATTCATTTTTGAACTCATTTTCCAATACCAATTTTGCTTTGTATCCGTTTTTGACATCCACAATAAATCCGATTCCCCGTTCCGAAGAACCTTGTGAAATGATGCTTACGCTGATATTTTCCTTGGCCAAAGCGGTAAAAATTCGGCCGTCAACGCCCACTTTTCCCAACAATCCGCGCCCGATTAAATTCACCAATGCCACATCATCCTGTACCGTCAACGATTTTATGCCGCCCTGCTCGGTTTCCGAACCGATTAACGTTCCTTTATTTTCAGCATCAAAAGTGTTTAAAATTCGTAAGGGAATATTTTTTTCAATTAATGGAATAATCGTTTTTGCGTGCAAAATATTCGCGCCAAAATTTGCCATTTCATTCGCTTCCTGGTAAGTGAGTTTTGCAATGATTTGGGAATTCTCCACCAAATCTGGATTTGCGGTATAAATTCCGTTTACGTGCGTGTAATTTTGAAGCTCTTCCGCATTCAAATAATTGGCGATCAACGCTGCGGTATAATTGCTGCCATTTCTTCCCAAAGTGGTGGTTTCACCTTGTAAATTTGAGGCTATAAATCCGGTAATCACTTGAATTGTATCGCCATTGTGCTTTTGAAAATGCGCAATGACGTTTTCTTCGGAAACCGATTCAAAAGGCAACGCTTTTCCAAACTGGTTGTTGGTTTTTATAAGCGTTCTTGAATCCACAAAATTGGCTTTAATCCCTTTTTTATTCAACAAATGGGCAATGAATTTTCCCGAAAGGATTTCCCCTTGCGAAAGCACCTGGTCTTTCACTTTTTCACTGTAATCGCCCAACAAATTTACACCTCTGAAAATTTCATCAAGCAGTTTAAATTCGGCCGACAAATCAACGCCTTCTCCCCCCACTATTTGGTATTTTTTTAGCGCTTCAAACTCCTCCGCATAAGGCAAATCGTTTTTT
>JAUYUA010000024.1 GCA_030694935.1 Lutibacter sp.
TGTAAAATATGCCGACGATAACAACCAGCACACCAAGAATTACCTGGAAATGTGCAAGGAATTTTCTGAGGACATTATTAAGGAAGAGCTGGGAATTCAGGAAAAAAATACTTTTTTGGCAAGAGCAGTCGATTTTTTTAAAACCAATGAGTTGGTGAACATCGACGATTTCAAGGAAAATATTTTTGATGAAAATGAAGCGCAAAAATCGAAGTTCGACGACTACAAAAAGCAATATGAAACGTTGAATGATGTGCTGGTAAGAAATCAGTTTACGGTTTCTGAAGCGGTGTTCAAAAAGCAAAAGCAAAAAATTAAAACCGAAATTAAATTAGACACCAACATTGTGATAAAACTCGACATTGACGCGCCTGAAGCATCCAGTGAATATCTGGAAAAAGGCTACGATGAAGAGAAAAAAATGATGTTTTATAAGGTGTTTTTTAATGAGGAAGAATAATCCCATCCTAAATCCTTCCCAAAGGGAAGGACTTTTTGAAAAATCCTAGGTCACTTGTGCGAGCGTCTCGCTCGTGCTTTTGTGAACTTAAATTTCCGCAGTCACGAGCTGGAAGCTCGCGCTAGCGGTTGAAAAGGTCACTGAGCGGAGCCGAAGTGAAAAATCGTACTTCTTACATCCTAAATTCCTCAAATTCCGCTTCAAACAAAGTGGAGAAATGTTTTAAAATTTTCGCTTTCACTTCTTCCATAGGGATTTTAGCATTCAGTTCGGCTTCCATAGAAGTCACGGCTTTTCCTTTAATTCCGCAGGGAATAATATTGTCGAAATAGCCCAGATTGGTGTTTACATTCAGCGCAAAACCGTGCATAGTGACCCAGCGGCTGGTTCGCACGCCCAAAGCGCAAATTTTACGTGCAAATGGTGTTCCTTCGCCAAGCCAAACCCCTGTTTCTCCTAGGCTGCGTCCGGCTTTTATGCCATATTCATCCAGTGTTAAAATGATCACTTCTTCCAAAAATCGCAGGTATTTGTGAATATCGGTAAAAAAATTGTCCAAATCCAAAATCGGATACCCAACCAATTGTCCGGGCCCGTGATACGTGATATCACCGCCGCGATTGATTTTATAAAATGTGGCGCCTTTTGCTTTAAGTTGGGATTCGTTGAGCAATAAATTATTCATATCGCCGCTTTTCCCTAGCGTATAAACGTGCGGATGTTCCACAAACAAAAAATAATTGGGTGTTTTATAGTCGGTATTGTTTTTTCGGTTTTCAATTTTAAGGTCGATGGTTTCCTGAAACAGCACTTCCTGATAATTCCAGGTTTCTTTGTAATCTTTTAAGCCTAAATCAATTAACTTAATTTTTTTCATCTATTGGGATTGTTATTAATAATTAAAGCGGCAATAACGCCCGGTATCCAACCCAGGCAAGTTAAAATAAAAACGATGGTAAAGGAGCCGCAACCTTTGTCTATAACAGCCAAAGGAGGAAAAATGACACACATAATTACCCTAAAAATGCCCATTTAGATTGGTTTATAATCATTAAAATACCTTCATTCAACAAGGTAAACTAAGATTTTGTGTGATGACAAAATTTATCTTTAAAATGCCCATTATGGGCTTTCAAAGGTCTAAAAAATAAATGTGGTTTACAACGTTTATAATTGGCGGTAAATTAGGCAAAAGAATAAGTGCCTAAAGTTTGGAGTGCCTAAAATGCCTAAAGTTGAGTTAAATGAATATAATTGATTTGTTTTGATAGTGTATGTACCAATTATGTTATGGGACAAAAAGCACCACATTTTTTATACTTGTCCTTTTTTTTGTATTTTTGGTACACGTTATTAAAATATGAGACAAAATGTACCCTATTAAGAAACTTGAAAAATTACCGCCAAAAAGAGAAAAGGTAGAAACTTTGGCGATTCTTCGACAATTAAGTAAATCGTCCAATTCTTTGGGTGAATTAAAAGGTATTGCCAAAACTATTCCAAATCAGGCAATGCTCATAAATGCCGTGGTATTGCAAGAAGCAAAGGACAGTTCGGAGATTGAGAACATCATTACCACACAGGATGAACTTTATGAAGCGCTAACAACAAACAGCAAATGCACTTCTGAAATTAAAGAAGTAATCAATTATCGCAGCGCTATTTTTCTTGGACAGGATATGATACAAAAACAAGGCTTTTTGAGATTAAAAGACATTGAAGAACTTCAAAATACAATAGTTGAAAACAATGCCGGAATAAGAAATATGCCAGGAACTGCATTGAAAAATGACAAAACCGGCGAAATAGTTTATACGCCACCTCAAGAAAAAAACGAAATTCTTGATTTGCTTTCCAATTTTTTAGAATATTATAATTTAAATCAAAATGACATTTCCCCTTTAATTAATTTGGCCATCTTGCATTATCAATTTGAAAGTATTCACCCGTTTTACGACGGAAATGGACGAACAGGCAGAATTTTAAACATATTATACTTGATAATTAATGGGTTATTGGAGATACCAATTCTTTATTTAAGTTCATATATTAACGAAAACAAAGCTGAATATTACAGATTGTTACATACTGTCAATACAGCTGATGAATGGGAAGAATGGATTTTGTATATGTTAAAAGCAATTGAGGAAACAGCCAATAAAACAATCATTAAAATAAATTTAATAAAAGAATTGCTAAACAATACCATAAAAATTGCACAGGAAAATGCTTCGAAAATCTACAGGAAAGAGCTGATTGAATTGCTGTTTGAACAGCCTTACTCAAAAATCGATTTTGTTGTAAACAGACTTGGGGTTGAAAGAAAATCAGGATCAAGGTATTTAAAGAAATTAGAGGAAATTGGAATATTGGAATCTAAAAAAATTGGAAGGGAAACTATTTATGTAAACACGAAACTTATTGAAATTTTAAAGAATCGCTAAGCAAAATAGTGCGTAGAATTAATGCTTCGTTTTTATAGGCAAAATCTAATAAACTTAAACCACTTTAAGCACTGATTTATAATTTAAATGTATTTTTGTTAAAATTCCAGATAAATGTCAATTGAAGTAAAAAATATAACCAAATTATACGGAGAGCAGAAAGCATTGAACAATGTTAGTTTTTCTATAGAAAAGGGAGAAATTGTCGGTTTTTTAGGTCCAAATGGCGCCGGAAAATCTACGATGATGAAAATAATTACCGGTTATATAAATGCGTCTGAAGGCGAAGTTTTTGTCAATAATTTTGATATTTCAACCCATAAACTGGAATTGCAAAAAAGCATTGGTTATTTGCCTGAAAACAATCCGCTTTACTTGGAAATGTATGTGCGGGAATATTTGCGGTTTAATGCATCTGTACATAAAATTCCCAAGGATGAAATTGAAAATATAATCGCAAAAGTTGGTTTAACACCTGAAGCACACAAAAAAATAAACCAGCTTTCAAAAGGGTATCGCCAGCGCGTTGGCTTGGCGGCGGCTTTGCTGCACAATCCGGAAGTGTTGATATTGGATGAGCCAACAACAGGCATGGATCCCAATCAATTGGCGGAAATAAGAAGCTTGATTAAAGAAGTGGGAAAAGACAAAACCGTGCTTTTTTCAACCCATATTTTGCAGGAAGTTGAGGCTGTTTGTGACCGGGTTATCTTAATTCATAACGGACAAATTATTGCCGATAAAAACTTAAAGGAATTAACGGAAAATAAAGAACAGGTAATTGAGGTGGAATTCGATTTTAAAATTGAAAAACAGTTTTTGGAAAATATACCTCATTTAAAATCTGCACATAATTTGCACGACACCATTTGGGAACTGACGTTTGACACTTCAAAAGACATGCGTCCGGCCGTTTTTGATTTTGCCCATGACAACGGATTAAAAACCTTGAATTTAACCGCCAAAAACAAAAATTTGGAAAAGTTGTTCAGGGAACTGACTGCTTAAAAACATTGGTTTTTTGAATGGGGATTTTCTTATTTAAATATGGATACCAAATACTTAAAAATATTTAATTCGGCGATAAGCTTCTAATTTATTTAACCTTCGAAAACAATATTTCTTTTTCTGTTTATTCATTTGGTTATTCCAATTTTTCTTTTAAATTTGTAACCATTGTGTAAGGTTAAACAATTTGGTTATGAATGTATATATGACACTTTCGGAAACTTCCGAATATATTGGTAAAAGCAAAGAAACTTTGCGACGCTGGGATAAAGAAGGTAAACTTTCTGCTATTCGTGAACCGATGAGCAATTATAGAGTTTATAGAAAATCTGATGTAGATACCTTATTTGCTGGCTTTTTGGAGACTGATACTCAAGAGAAAGTTTCAAATTATGTTGAACCACACAATAATTATACAGTTTTAGAATTATTCGCCGGTGCTGGCGGGTTAGCAATTGGAATGGAAAAAGCAGGTTTGAAATGTGTAGCATTAAATGAAATTGATAAATGGGCTTGCCAAACATTGCGAAATAATCGGCCAAATTGGAATGTTTTGGAAGGAGACATAAAATCTTTTGATTTCTCCGAATATCATAATAAAGTTGATGTTGTAACGGGCGGTTTTCCTTGTCAAGCGTTTAGTTATGCCGGAAAAAAATTAGGTCTAGCTGATGCTCGAGGAACTTTGTTTTACGAATTTGCAAGAGCGGTAAAAGAGGTAAACCCACCGATTTGTATAGGTGAAAATGTTCGTGGCCTGTTAAGCCACGAAAACGGAAAAACTTTGCAAGGAATGATTTCAATTTTAGATGAAATTGGTTATAATGTTATTCCTGTTCAAGTTTTAAAAGCAATAAATTTTAATGTTCCGCAAAAACGAGAACGATTAATTGTTGTTGGAATTAGAAAAGATATTGATTTGCAATATGAATATCCAAAACCATATAAAAAAGTCTACAACTTAAAAGATGCGCTCAAAAAAAGCGATTTATTTGATTGCAATGTTCCAAAATCTGAAGGTTCAAAATACCCGAAAAATAAAATTGATGTTTTGGATTTAGTTCCGCAAAAAGGATATTGGCGAGATTTGCCATTAGAAATTCAAAAAGAATTTATGGGCGGAAGTTTTTATCTTGGCGGAGGAAAAACTGGAATTGCAAGACGAATAGGTTGGGATGAACCTTGTTTAACTTTGACTTGCAGTCCAGCTCAAAAGCAAACCGAAAGATGTCATCCTGAAGAAACCCGTCCATTTACGGTTAGGGAATATGCGAGAATTCAAACTTTTCCTGATGCTTGGAAATTTGAAGGTTCTGTTGCGCAACAATACAAACAAATTGGAAATGCAGTTCCTGTAAACCTAGGAAAAGAAATTGGTTACTCGATTGTGAAATTTTTGAATACTTATTATAACTTATCAAAACCGAGATAATAACTATAATTTTCAAAAGTAATTTGGTCTAAAATAGTTCTTTTTGAAGTTTTAGTTTCTGATTTTATTTCGTCCAATGCAGAATTTTCTTTAACAGTATCGCTTTTTTCAGTTGAATTCAAATAGTCGTTTATTGCCGTTGGCAAGACTTTGTATAATTGAAAAAGTGCATTTTCATTTCCAGAAAGCAAAGCGTAAAATTGGTCGCCAGAAATTTTGTAAACTCTGCTATGACTATATTCTTTGCCATTTATTTCGCCTTTCCACAATTCGTTAAAACTACCTTTTGCAAGAATTTGAACCCAATAACATTTAGCTTGTTTGTAATTGTCTGCGTAAGTTTTTAGTTTTTGAAATAAACTTTCCGCAGAACTGCTGTTCATTGTATTGTGTTTGTTTTTGATGTCAGCAAACAAACTATCATCATTCGCTTTTATGTCAAAACCACTCAAATTTCCAACTTGAAAACCTTTAATCCCTCCCAAAATTTGCTCGTGAAAAGTTCCGATGGAATTATTTATTGATTTGTCAATTTGGCGCAATATTTCGGCTTGAATTAAATTTTCTTGATTAATATCGTTGAATTGCGCGTCAAATGTTAGTTTAATTGTATCAACTTTATTGCTGTAAAAGTTTTTTTTCGTGATATTGTTCTTGGCTTTTAAATACGCTTTGTGAAGATTTTCGATGCAATTAAGCAAATGTTCATCCGAAATAAAGTCAACATATTTATTTTTCATCCAATTTTGGTCGTTATAATTCATTGCCTAATTTAATGCTTTTTTTTTGATTTTTTTTGATGTTTGTATTTAACTGTTTATTTGAATAGTTTTCAGTAAAATCCAAAATTTTATCCTGAGCCTTTCGGCTTCGCTCAAGACAAGCTCCGTCGAAGGGCAAAATCAATTGAGCTTAAAATGGATTTCTTCATTTTTCAGGACTTTCAGAAAAGCATTGTCCACCTTAACTTTAACCGATCGGCTGTGTAAATTTAAGCTTACGTTTTCCGCCAAATCATAAACCACGAAATCTAAAGGAACCGTGCCTTCATTTTCTTTCATAATTTTATGAATTTCGGCAACTTTATTTTTATCAATTTTATTAATGTCTAACTGAATTGTTATTTTTTTAGTTTGTTTTTCAAGTACATCATGTAAAATTTGGATGTCGGTAAAATTAACCCTCGGTTCCGTCAGTTTGCCGTCTTTATTTCTCCATCCGGCACTTACGGAAACCCTGATTTGACGGAATGCATCTTCAAACAGAAAAGGCTTAAATTTCAAATAATCTTCTTTAAAAATTCTGAATTCGTGGCTGTCGCTGTAATCGACCACCACAAAAGAGCCCCATTCATTTCCGTTTTGGGAAGTTTTATGTTGTACCTCCGTCAAAATTCCGGAAAAGGTCATGGTGGAACCTATATATTTGTTTAGGTCTTCTTTAAAAACAGAAACAGAAGCATTGCAGAAATAGTCAATTTCATTTTTAAATTCATCTAAAGGATGGCCCGAAATATAAATGCCCACCATTTCTTTTTCTCTCGATAATTTATACATCATTCCCCATTTTTCAGCAGACGGGATTTCTGGTTCCGGGAATTGAATTTCAGAGGCTTCCCCAAAGAGCGAAACTTGGGCGGAGTTTTTATTTTCCTGAAATTTACTGCCGTAACGAATGGCTCGTTCTATAAAAGAAACGCCTTTTTCGTCTGGTTGATAATATTGTGCCCGGTGCACATTGGTGAAAGAATCAAATCCGCCAGCCATTGCGAGTCCGTCGAAAGCTTTTTTGGTGGCAGCGCGCAAATCGACCCGTTTGGTCAAATCGAAAATAGAAGTATAATTGCCGTTTTTCTTACGTTCTTCAACAATGGCAGCCACTGCCGATGCGCCAACACCTTTGATGGCACCCATTCCAAAACGAATAGCGCCTTCTTTGTTTACCGCAAATTTGTAAAAAGATTCATTAATGTCTGGCCCCAAAACTTTGATACCCGCTCTTTTGCATTCTTCCATAAAAAAGGAAATTTGCTTAATGTCGCTCATATTGTTCGACAAAACCGCCGCCATAAATTCGGCAGGATAATTTGCCTTTAAATACGCAGTTTGATAGGCGATGTAGGCGTAACAAGTGGAATGCGATTTGTTAAATGCATATTCAGCAAATGCTTCCCAATCTTTCCATATTTTTTCTAAAACGGGTTCCGGATGGTTGTTTGCTTTACCGCCGGTTATAAATTGCGGTTTCAGTTTCACCAACAATTCCAAAATCTTTTTCCCCATCGCTTTACGCAATACATCTGCTTCACCTCTTGTAAAACCGGCAATTTTTTGGGAAAGCAACATCACTTGTTCCTGGTAAACGGTAACACCATAAGTTTCCTTCAGAATTTCTTCCATCACCGGCAAGTCGTATTCAATGGCTTCTTCGCCGTGTTTACGCATAATAAACAAAGGAATGTATTCCATCGGACCCGGACGGTACAAGGCATTCATGGCAATTAAATCGGCAAACTGGGTTGGTTTCAACGCTTTTAAATGCTTTTGCATTCCAAAAGATTCATATTGAAATATCCCAATAGTTTCCCCGCGTTGAAAAAGTTCATAAGTTTTGGGATCGTCTAAAGGAAAATCGTCTGGAACCAATTCAATGCCGTGTTTTCCTTTGATAATTTTAAGCGTGTCTTTAATTAAGGACAAGGTTTTTAATCCTAAAAAGTCCATTTTTAGCAAACCGGCACTTTCCACCACATTGTTGTCGAATTGCGTCACATACATATCGGTATCTTTCGCGGTGGCAATGGGAATTAAATTGGTGATGTTTTCGGGCGTAATGATCACGCCGCATGCGTGAGTTCCGGTATTCCTTAAAGAACCTTCCAGCGCACGCGCCTGATTGATGGTTTGTGCGGCCAAGTCGTCACCGGCTGCAATGCGTCTAAGTTCGTTTACATTGTCTAAATCTTCACTCCTTAAACCTTTGATGATGGCCTTGCTTTTTTCGTCTTCCCCAAAAATGTTTTTCAGCTTCACCAGCGGAATCAATTTTGCAATTCTGTCGGCATCAAACAATGGCAAATCGAGCACACGAGCCGTATCTCTGATGGATGATTTTGCCGCCATCGTTCCATAAGTGATAATTTGCGCCACCTGGCTTGCGCCGTATTTGTTGATTACGAAATCAATCACTTTTTGTCGGCCTTCGTCATCAAAATCAATATCAATATCGGGAAGCGACACACGATCCGGATTTAAAAAACGCTCAAAAAGCAAATCGTACTTTATGGGATCAATATTGGTGATCCACAAACAATAAGCAACTACCGAACCTGCCGCCGAGCCTCGTCCCGGCCCCACCGCAACATCCATTTTGCGTGCTTCCAAAATAAAATCCCATACAATTAAAAAGTAACCCGGATAGCCAGTTTTTTCAATAACCGACAGCTCAAAATCAAGTCGTTCTTTGAGGTCATCCGTCAATATTTCACCATATCTTTTTTTGGCGCCTTCAAAAGTCAAATGCTTTAAATAGGCATTTTCGCCTCTTACGCCGCCATCTTTTTCATCTTCCGGATTTACAAATTCCTGCGGAATAACAAATTTTGGCAGCAATACGTTCCGTGCCAAGGTATAAATTTCAACCTTGTCTACAATTTCCTGAATATTGGTGATGGCATCGGGCAAATCGGCGAACAAACTTTTCATTTGTTCCTGCGATTTAAAATAGTATTCGTTGTTTGGCAAACCGTATCTAAAACCGCGACCTTTGCCAATTGGCGTCGCTATTTTTTCACCATCTTTTACGCATAATAAAATATCGTGCGCTGTTGACTCCTCCTGTTTTGTGTAATAAGTATTGTTGGTGGCGACTAGTTTTACCTGATGTTTTTTTGAAAATTCAACCAGCACTTCGTTTACGTGATTTTCATTTTCCTGCTCGTGGCGCATCACTTCCAAATAAAAATCGGCTCCAAATTGTTCTTTCCACCAAACCAAGGCTTCTTCAGCTTGTTTTTCGCCAACATTTAAAATTTTGCTTGGGATTTCCCCAAATAAATTTCCCGAAAGCACCATCAAACCTTCTTTGTATTGTTCAATAATGTTTTTATCGATTCGCGGAATGTAATAAAAACCTTCGGTATTGGAAATCGATGACATTTTGGCCAAATTATGATAGCCAATTTTGTTTTTTGCTAAAATAACAATGTGGTAACCGTTGTCTTTTTGAGATTTGTCTGTATGGTCTTCACACACATAAAATTCACAGCCTAAAATAGGTTTTATGGGAAGTTTTGCTTCCTGGTCTTCAGTTAATTTTGCATTGAAATTATCAACGGATTTGTTATAATCCAGCGCTTCTTTTATAAAATAGAAGGCACCCATCATATTTCCGGTATCGGTTAGGGCAACCGCAGGCATTTTTTCTTTTATGGCAGTTTGAAGCAGGTTGCTGACGCTTGAAGTTGACTGTAAAATGGAAAATTGCGAATGGCAATGCAAATGGGCGAAATTTGCATTTTTTAGGACTTTGGAAGTTCCTTTTACGGATGTTATTTCTTCAGAATTTTCTTCTGATGTTGTTTTTAATTTTTTGCTTTCTTTTTTTAGGTCGATGTGTTTTAAGCCGATAACATCTATTGAGTTGGGATTTTTGGCTTCAAACGTTTCAAAATAATCCGAAGAAACTTTAAGTTCTGCCGTTGTAAAAACACCTTTCCTGATTAATTCCAGAAAACAACGCGTGGTGGCTTCCACATCGGCTGTGGCGTTGTGCGCTTCGGCAAAAGGAACTTCAAATAAATATTGGTGCAATTCGGTTAAGGTTGGATATTTAAACTTTCCACCTCGTCCGCCCGGCAATTTACAAAGCAATGCCGTAGTTTCGGTACACGTGTCTAAAACCGGCAAAACATTTAAATTGGTACTCATTTTTTTTCGGTGAAATTCACAACCCATAATATTAAGGTCGAATTTCACATTTTGGCCAACCACAAAAGTTGTTTTGGCAAGAACTTCGTTGAAAAGTTGCAAAACAGTTTCTAAATCTTCCCCATTTTCTTCGGCCAATTGCGTTGAAATTCCGTGAATTTGTTCAACATCATAAGGAATATTATAACCTTCAGGCCTGATCAGAAAATCTTTTTGTTCTATTAATTCGCCATACTTGTTGTGCAGTTGCCACGCAATTTGAACACATCTTGGCCAATTGTCAATGTCGGTAAATGGGGCATTCCAATTTTTAGGTAAACCGGTGGTTTCTGTGTCAAAAATTAAAAACATGGGACTGATTTTTTTGCTGATAAATGAGTTGTTAAAAGTAACAATTTAATAAATTTTACAATTTTTAATTGAAGTTTTTTATTAACATCTTTTAGAATAATAATTTAATTTCAAAAAAAATGTAACGTTTTACCTAAATTAGCACACTTATAGAAATAATTCATAAAATAAAAAATTCGAAAAATGAAAAAAATCTCACTACTTATGTTGGCTTTTATTGCCAGTATAACAATTAATGCGCAAACTGCTGATGAAATTATTAACACGTATTTTGAAAACATTGGCGGCCTGGAAAACCTAAAAAAGGTAGAAGGCATCAAAATGTCTGCGAAAATTAGCCAACAAGGCATGGAAATTCCACTTGAAATTACACAAATTAAGGGTGGCAAACAAATGACAGTCATTACTTTTCAAGGAAAGGAAATAAAACAAGGTGTTTTTGATGGAGAAATTTTGTGGAGCACCAACTTTAGCAATATGAAAGCTGAAAAAAATGATGCAGAAGCAACTGCAAATATGAAACTTGAATCGAATGATTTTCCAGATCCTTTTATTGATTATAAAACCAAAGGCTATACTGTGGAACTTCTTGGTAAAGAAACAATTGACGGCACTGAGACTTTTAAAATTAAATTAACGAAAGAGCCTGTTACAATAGATGGCAAACAAGAGGAAAGTGTAAGTTTTTATTTTCTTGATGCTGAAAACTATGTGCCAATTGCAGTCCAAAGTGAGATTAAATCTGGCCCTGGAAAAGGGATGATTTCTGAAATTACTTTTAGTGATTATCAAGAAGTTGAAGGATTATTTTTTCCTTTTTCACTGACTCAAGGCGTTAAAGGCCAGCCTGGAGCGCCTATCACCATAACAAAAATTGAACTTAATCCAAAAGTTGAGGCCAGTGCTTTTAAATTCCCCGAAGAAACGGCTTCCGAAAAATAATAATAATTTCATTAATTAAAATCCTCTAAAACTTTTTTGAGGATTTTTTTTATTAACCAAACCAAATTAACATGAAGAATCTTATTTTAACGTGTACATTTTTATTGGGTATATTTTCCTATAAAGTTAGTGCGCAAGAAGAAATTGTATCAAAAGGGAAAGAGCTTTTTGGTGATATGAGCGCAAGACAAATTGGGCCGGCTTTGATGAGTGGCCGTATCAATGATTTAGAAAATCACCCAACAAATAATCGGATTATTTATGCGGGTACAGCAGGTGGCGGTGTATGGAAATCTAATGATGGTGGCGCAACTTTTAACTCCATTTTTGATGATTATTGTCAATCAATAGGTGCTGTAGCCATTGATCCCAATGATCCAGACAATACAATTTATGTGGGTACGGGCGAAACTTGGACTCGCAATAGTGTATCTATAGGAGATGGTTTATACAAAACGGTTGATGGAGGTTCAAATTGGACTAAAATGGGTTTTGAAAAATCTGAAAGAATTGCCAACATTATTGTAAACCCTAAAAATTCAAAAGAAATTTATGTTGCTGTTTTAGGCGCGCTTTGGGGAGATAGTGAAGATCGTGGCGTTTATAAAACTACCGATGGAGGCGTTACTTGGAATAAAATGCTGTATACCAACTCAAAAACTGGTTGTGCAGATTTAGCGATGGATCCAAAAGATCCAAATACACTTTATGCTTCTATGTGGGAGTTTAGACGCACTGGCTGGTCATTTGAATCAGGAGGTGAAAACAGTGCATTGTACAAGACTACTGATGGCGGCAAAACTTGGAATAAAATTCACAACGGTTTTCCGGAAGGAAATCTTGGAAGATTGGCAATAGCAATAGCGCCATCAAATCCAAACATATTATATACGGTTATTGAAGCTAAAAAAAATGAAAGAAAAGGTTTATACAGAAGTGATGACGCCGGAAAAAATTGGAAACAATTAAACAATGATTTTGGAATTACAGTTAGGCCATTCTATTTTTCCAGAATAGTGGTAGACCCTAAAAATCCTGAGGTTATTGTAAAAGGCGGACTTACCGGATCTATTTCCAGAGACGGAGGAAAAACCTTTAAAAGTTTAGGCAATATGCACAGTGACATTCACGATATTATTTTTGATATTAATGATTCCGACAGAATGTATGCAGGAACTGATGGCGGTGTATATAGGTCTTGGAATGGCGGTACTACCATGGAAATTGCAGAAAATTTACCCTTATCACAATTTTATCATGTGAGCCTGGATGATGCAGAACCCTATAATGTTTACGGTGGTTTGCAGGATAATGGTTCTTGGTATGGACCTTCATCTTCGCCAGGAGGAATTGAGGCAAGAGATTGGAATTCTATTGGCGGCGGAGATGGTTTTAGGGTATTAAAACACCCAACCAAGAATATTATTTATTCAGAAATGCAAGGTGCCGCCAACGTTTGGAGATATGATGTGGATAATAAACGAATCAAAACTATCCAACCCCTTCTGCAAAAGGGTTTCCCTAAATTGCGTTTTAATTGGAATGCCCCAATGGCTGTTAGTGTTCATAAGCCAGATCGTTTTTATATGGGAAGTCAATTTTTACATAGATCAGAAGATATGGGAGATACCTGGAAAATTATTTCACCAGATTTAACTACCAACGATCCTAAAAAGCAACTGCAAGAAAATTCAGGAGGGTTATCTATGGATAATTCTGGCGCAGAAAATCATACCACCATTTTTACAATTGCCGAATCGCCACTGGATGAAAATGTGATTTGGGTAGGCACCGATGATGGGAATGTGCAGGTGACAAAAGATGGTGGCGTAACATGGGTAAATACAGTAATCAATATTAATGGATTGCCAAAAAATACTTGGGCCTACCATATTGAAGCAAGCAGTTTTGATAAAGGCAGTGCGTATGCAGTTTTTGATGGGCATACCATGAACGACACAAAACCTTATGCTTTTAAAACTACTGATTTTGGCAAAACTTGGACTAACATTATTTCTAATGACGTAAAAGGTTTTGTAAGAAATATACAAGAAGATTATGTGAATCCTGATTTGTTATTTTTAGGGACTGAATTTGGTTTGTATATTACTGTTGATGGTGGTAAAAACTGGAGTAAATTTACCAATAACGTGCCGGCCGTAGCGGTGCATTTTATCGATTTACATAAACGCACCAATGATTTGGTATTGGCAACGCATGGCAGAGGTATCATTATTATTGATGATATTTCTTCTTTACGAGAAATAAATCAGGATATTTTACAAAAAAATGTACATTTTTTTACTACCAAACCAACAATTATTTCTGAGGAAGGAAGTTTTTCAGGTAGTTTTGGAACAGAAACGCAGTTCACAGGAGCTAACCCAAGTCGTGCCGCGCAACTAAAATACTATCTGAAAAGCCGACATACTTTTGGTAAAATGACTATGGAAATTCAAGATATGGATGGTAAAGTAATTAGTGAAATTGAGCCGGGAAAATCAAAAGGAATTAATATAGTGAACTGGAATTACAGCATCAAACAACCTAAAGTTGCCAAAGGAAAAACATTTAGTTTTGGTGGATCTACACCACCTAATGTTGCAGCCGGTAAATATAAGGCAATTATTAAAAAAGGAAAAGACACCTATGAGCAGACTTTTGATATTATTTATGACCCTAAATCTAAATTAAGTCTTGAAGACCGATCTTTAAAGCATATAACCACTATGAAATTGTATGATATGACTCAAGATCTGGCATATATGGTTTACGAATTAGACGCAATTACTGAGAAGGCATCTGAACTAAAAAACAAGAAATTAGTAAACGCTTTAGGTAAGTTAAAAGAATCTTTGGTGATTACAACAGGTGATAATTATGTGGATTCGGCCGAGCCTCAACTTAGAGAAAAAATGGCTAATTTATACAGTAAAATTGCGGGTAGTTATGACAAACCTTCAAATGCTGAATTAGAAAACTTAAGCATTATTGAGGAGCAATTTAATAATGCAAAGAAAGATTATGATAAAATCAGGAAGAAATTGAAATTTATAGATGAACTAAAACTTAAAACATTTGATGAATTTGTAAAATAATCTTAAAAATTGAAGCGTTTTTCGAATAATAATAAACAATCTAAAATATGCTAAAATTGAACGTGTTATTTGAAATTATCTTGTTATATTTGCAACCCTAATTAATAACCAAGGTTTCGTACCTTAAAATTTAAAAATATGCCAGTAAAAATTAGATTACAAAGACACGGTAAAAAAGGAAAACCATTTTATTGGATTGTTGCTGCAGATGTGCGCTCAACAAGAGATGGTAAGTATTTAGAAAAAATTGGAACTTACAATCCAAACACAAATCCAGCAACCATCGACTTAGATGTTAATGGCGCTGTAAAATGGTTGCAAAACGGAGCACAACCAACAGACACTGCAAAAGCAATTTTATCTTATAAAGGGGTAATGCTAAAAAATCATTTGGCAGGCGGTGTTAGAAAAGGAGCTTTAACAGAAGAGCAGGCTGAAGCAAAATTTCAGACTTGGTTAGATGAAAAAGCAGGTAAAATTGATGCTAAAAAACAAGGCTTGGCAAAAGCTGAAACTGATGCAATCGCCAAAGCTTTTGAAGCTGAAGTAAAAGTGAATGAAGAGCGTAAAGCTGCTGCAAATGAAGCTGTAAATGCTGCAATTAAAGCGGAAGCCGATAAAAAAGATGCTGAAAAAGCTGCTAAAGAAGTAGTGGAAGAAGTAGCTCCTGAAACCATTGATGATGCACAAGCTGCAGCATCAGAAGAAGGAAAAAACGAGTAATTAATTTTTAGCGAGAATGCGTAAAGAAGATTGTTTTTATTTAGGCAAAATCGTTAGAAAACACAGTTTTAAGGGTGAAGTTGTTATCAAATTAGATACAGATGAACCTGAACTATACGAAGATTTGGAATCAGTTTTTGTTGCTTTGGGCAATGACCTGGTTCCATTTTTTATTGTTGAAAGCATTTTGCAAAAAGGAAATCAGCTGCGCGTTCGATTTGAAGATGTAGAAAGCGAAGCAGATGCCGATGCCATTTTAGGTTCGGAATTGTATTTGCCTATAGAGTTTTTGCCAAAACTGACCGGAAATAAGTTCTATTTTCACGAAATTATTGATTTCGACATTGAAGATGTGAATTACGGTTATGTTGGTGTGATCACCGGTATTAACGATTCAACTGCCCAACCATTGTTTGAAGTGAACTCAAACGGAACGGAAGTTTTTATCCCGATGATTGACCATTTTATCAAAAAAGTGGACAGAGAACATAAAAAAATTACCGTTGAAACCCCAAAAGGTTTGATTGAAATGTATTTGGGGAATTAACAATTTAGAGAGGTGGCCGAGTGGACGATGGCGCACGCTTGGAAAGCGTGTATACGGCAACGTATCGGGGGTTCGAATCCCTTCCTCTCTGCAAAATATAGTAGAAAGTTAGCAGTGGTTAGAAAAAGCGTTTTTTGATCACTTTTAACTTTCAAATCTTTCAACTTTCCAACTTCTTGCCAAATGAAACCTTTCCAATTCAAGCAATTTAGCATTCAACAAGATAAAACAGCGATGAAAGTTGGCACTGATGGTGTTTTGTTGGGCGCTTGGGCGAATTTGGATTTTTACCCGAACAGTATTTTGGATATTGGCGCCGGCACAGGTTTAATCGCATTAATCATGGCGCAGAGGAGTGATGCAGAAACTATTGATGCCATTGAATTGAATGATGCCGCTTATGAACAAACGGTTGAAAATTTTGAAGCCAGCGATTGGGGCGATCGATTGTTTTGTTACCACGCTTCATTAGACGAATTCACTGATGAAATGGACGAGAAATACGATTTCATCATTTCGAATCCGCCATTTTATACTTCAACCTACAAAGAGCTGTCTGAAGATCGTGCGATGGCGCGCCATGCCGAAAGTTTAACTTATGTTGATTTATTAAATTCGACTTCAAAATTATTGTCGGAACATGGAAACTGCGCGTTTATCATTCCTTTTGAGGAAGAAGAAAATTTCCTTAAAATTGCTGAAGAAAATAAGCTTTATCCAAACAGAATCACAAGAGTTAAAGGTGCTGTAAACACTGCAGTAAAAAGAAGTCTGCTTCAGTTTTCTTTTTTGAAAAG
This sequence comes from Lutibacter sp., assembly GCA_030694935.1. Classification (GTDB taxonomy): domain Bacteria; phylum Bacteroidota; class Bacteroidia; order Flavobacteriales; family Flavobacteriaceae; genus Lutibacter. Next base: position 16,731 of record JAUYUA010000024.1, read on the forward strand.
CGAAATAATTTTCAGCGAATTAACGCTGGAGTTGACGCGTCACAATTACACCGAAGGTTATAAAAACTTGGTTAAGGATTTTTACTTGAAATTGTAATCTTGAGTCAACTTCGAAAAGTTCCTAATAACAAAAAACAAATTTCCCATTCCTGAATATAGTTTAATTTTCGGCAAAATCTCCCTTTAGGGTCGGGGTAAAATTTGCTGAAAATTGAACAATATGCGTGTAAGCATGAACGCTGATTACCCCGTTACGCGCTCTGGATTGTAACCCAAATAAGGCACTATTTTTTCGTGAAAAATGATCCCGTTTTCTTCCAGTTCTTTCAAAATTGGTTCATAAACTTCTTTCAAAATTGGCATTTGAACGCCGGGTGTTTTAATTTCTCCGTTTAAAATTTTCAATGTGGCAATGGCAACCGGCAACCCAACAGTTTTTGCCATGGCGGTATACGTTTGGTTGTCGCCAATGCAAACCATACTGCTTTCAATTTGGTGTTTTTTGCCATTTAATTCGTAACCGAAAAGATGCTGCATCACAATCATATCCTTGTCGTTTTCTTTCAAGGTCCAGCTGTCTCTCAATATTTTTTCCAGAATTTGCGCAGGTGTTGCGTTTTTAAGTCCAACCATTTTTGTGGAACTAAAAATATCCAATTCGGCCAATTTATCCCAAACAATATCATCTTGGTCAATTTTTAAATAATAACGCAATTTCAATTCAACGGAATCAAAAGGATTGTAGGCCAAAAATGAGTTTGTAAACGCACGGTAAGTCATATTTTCTGAATCTTCAATGGTATAACTGTCGTCAGTCATTCCCAATTGAATAAAAACATTCCAGGCTCTGGAAAAACCAACCCGCCTAATGGTTCCGCGGTACAACGTTAAAATATTGTCTAAACCATAAACGCTTTTGTATTTCAGGGAATCTCTGTTGGCATAGGCTTCAAATTTGCCGGAACCGTCTATGTTCAATATTTCTGTACGCCTAAATAATTTTTGATAGGGAATGTATTTGTAGGTTCCTTCCTGTATGAATTTTGCGGCGCCGCCTTGTCCAGCCAACACCACATTTCTCGGATTCCAGGTAAATTTATAATTCCACAAATTGTCATCGCTTTCTGGCGCGACCAAACCGCCGCAAAACGATTCAAACAGCAACATTTTACCGCCTTTTTCCCGAATTCGGTCTATCACCTGCATAGCGCTCATATGATCAACGCCTGGATCCAAACCGATTTCATTCATAAAAACCAGATTTTTTTCGACTGCTTCTTTGTGAAGTGCACTCATTTCATTTGAAATATAAGAAGCCGTAACCATACTTTTTCCAAATTCCAAACAATCTTTTGCTACGTTGATATGCAAATGTGCAGGAAGCATAGAAACAACAATGTCGGTATTTTTAATGGCTTCTTTTCTGTCAGCTTCATTTAAAATGTCAAGGGTTCTTGCTGTGCCATTTTGATGGTTGTTAACTTTGCTTTTGGCAAGTTCTATAGAAACATCGGCAACCGTGATATGTAGATTTTCGCTAAAAGATTTGTTTAATAAATAGGTAATTAATGAAGAAGATGATTGGCCTGCTCCAATAACCAGAATATTTCTCATTCTCGTATTTTTATAGATTCTTATAAGAATACGAAAATACAAATTTTATGGCAAGTTTCGATCGTTTTACTATTAAATGCTGTGGTCATCAATCGATAATAAAATCTCTTTTGCCTTTTCAAAATCGGCACTGTTCACTTTTAGCCTATAGCCTTCAACATAAGCGGTTCCTATAATGGAATTTAAATTTTCATCAAAAACAAAACTATGAATTCCATAACTGGACAATAAGGTTTGGGCGATATGCAATTCGTGGATTAAACTCGAGTTTAAAACAGTTACTAGGGAGTCTGTATTGCTATTCATGATTCTTAAATTTTACCTAAATATACAAAATATGCTTTTGAAACCGCGATAAATTTTACCTTTACGCATAAAAATTTAGGATATTAATGAAAAAAAATTTGGGAATTACCGCTTTGTTGGGTGCGTTAACTATAGTGCTGGGGGCTTTTGGTGCGCATGCACTGGAAGAAACTTTAAGTGAAAATGCATTAAAAAGTTTTGAAACGGCTGTGCGTTATCAAATGTACCATATTATTGTTTTGCTGTTTGTCAATTCTTATTCAGAATTTTCCTTAAAAACAAAAAACACCGTCAGTTATTTATTTTTTGCGGGGATTTTGTTTTTTTCAGGATCCATATATGCCATAACTTTGGGCGTAAACCCTAAAAATATTTGGTTTATAACGCCGTTGGGTGGTTTATTTTTTATTTTGGGCTGGTTAAAAATGGGAATTTCCTATTTTATGAAAGCATAAAAGGCCGAATTGATAATTAATTCATAATCTTTCAGTTTTTTTTGTTGCACTAAACAAATAAATCTACTTTTGCCAAATATTTTTAAAAAGAAAAATGAAGAAAAAAAGATTTTTTTTATCAAAATACGAAATCGTTTTCGTGATAAATAAATCCGATTAAAAAATAGTTAAAATACAGATTATAAGTAATTTACGAAAATGAAAACGTTATCGTAGATAGTCTGTTTTTACTGATAAATATCATAAAAGCAACCTTTAGTTAATCCGAAATTTGTAATATAAATATAATGAGTTTACCTATAGAAAACATAAATAATACCGATAAGATGAAAAATATTAAAGTTATTCAGGAATTACATGATTTAGGAATTACAGGTTATCATGAGGTGTCGTACAATCCATCTTATGAAGAATTATATAAAGCAGAAGTTTCTCACCAACGTGTTGGATTTGAAAAAGGGGCTATAACAGATAGTGGTGCTGTGGCCGTAAAAACAGGTGTTTTTACCGGACGTTCGCCTAAAGACAGATTTATTGTAAAAGATGATGTCACTAAAGATACCATTTATTGGGATGATAAAGTGAATTTTCCAACCACCTTGGAAGTTTATAATGATTTGAAAGCTTTGGTGCTGGACCAACTTTCCACGTCAAAAAAATTATATGTGGTTGATGCATTTTGCGGAACAAATCCAGACACCCGATTAAAAGTTCGTTTTGTGATGGAAGTTGCGTGGCAGGCTCATTTTGTCACCAATATGTTTATAAGACCTTCAATTTACGAATTGGAAAACTTTGGGGAACCAGATTTTATTGTGATGAACGGTTCTAAAACTGTAAATCCGAAATGGAAAGAGCATAAATTGAATTCAGAGAATTTTGTGGTGTTTAACCTTACTGAAAAAGTTCAATTGATTGGCGGAAGCTGGTATGGCGGTGAAATGAAAAAAGGATTGTTTTCTATCATGAACTATTATTTGCCGCTTCGTGGAATTGCTTCAATGCACTGTTCTGCCAACGTTGGTGAAAAAGGTGATGTGGCCGTTTTCTTCGGATTGTCAGGAACTGGAAAAACAACGCTTTCTGCCGACCCAAAACGTTATTTGATTGGCGATGATGAACACGGTTGGGATCAAAATGGCGTATTTAATTTTGAAGGCGGATGCTATGCAAAAGTGATTGATTTGAGCGAAAAAAATGAACCGGATATTTGGAGAGCCATCAAAAGAGACGCGTTATTGGAAAATGTAGCCGTAAACGAATATGGCGAAGTAGATTTTTACGACCATACAATTACGGAAAACTCAAGGGTTTCTTATCCAATTTATCATATAAACAAAATAGTGTTGCCTTCAAAAGCCGGACACGCAAGTAAAATAATTTATCTTTCTGCCGATGCTTTTGGGGTTTTGCCTCCAGTTTCTATTTTGGATGATGCCCAGGCGCAATATCACTTTTTATGCGGATTTACCTCTAAATTGGCAGGTACAGAAAGAGGGATTACAGAACCACAACCATCTTTTTCTCCTGCATTTGGTGAAGCCTTTTTAACATTGCACCCAACAATGTATTCTAAAACATTGGTTTCAAAAATGAAAGAACACAATGCCAATGCATATCTTGTGAATACAGGCTGGAACGGAACAGGAAAAAGAATATCATTAAAAGATACGCGTGCCATTATTGATGCCATTCTTGATGGCTCAATTGACAAAGCTGAAACAGTGCACATTCCATTTTTAAATTTAAAAGCGCCTAAAGCCTTACCTAAAGTAAGTGATATTTTAGACCCTAGAACTACCTATTCAAATGTTCAGGAATGGGAAGAAAAAGCTATAAAATTAGCAGGATTGTATATTAAAAACTTTGAACAATATACCAATACCGAAGAAGGAAAAGCTTTGGTGGTTGCAGGTCCGCAACTTTAAGCATAAGTAAAATCTATATTGATATTAAAGTCTTCTATTTGGAAGACTTTTTTTTTGTTTCAAAAGGGGTTATCTTGCGCAACGAATTATGAAGAAAAAAATAGAAGCAGTTAGCGGCGCGCTAAATCGGTTTATAAATCTACAAACAACAGCAAGTTTAATTCTTTTTGCGTTTTCAATTTTTGCGGTTGTATGGGCGAATTCACCTTATGGAAATTTTTATGAGCAGTTTTGGCGCTATAAATTAGCAATAGGATTTGTTAATACAAATTTTTATCTTGAAAAATCGCTCATTTTATGGATCAATGACGGTCTAATGGCCATCTTTTTCTTTGTGATTGGTTTAGAAGTAAAACGAGAAATTTTAGCCGGGGAATTAACCACATTAAGAAAAGCATCGTTGCCTATTTTTGCCGCAGTGGGAGGAATGGCTTTTCCAGTGTTGATATTTGTACTTCTAAACCAAGGAAAAGTTGGTGAACACGGATGGGGAATTCCGATGGCAACCGATATTGCTTTTACTTTGGGAATCTTAAAATTATTGGGAAATCGAGTTCCTTTGGGGCTCAAAATATTTTTGACGGCCTTTGCCATTGTTGACGATATTGGTGCAGTTTTGGTGATTGCTATTTTTTATAGCGCCAATATTCAATGGGATTTAATTACCTATGCCTTACTTATTGTTGGAACACTTGGATTTTTAAGCTACAAACATGTCTATTCCAAGTACTTTTTTTTTATATTAGGATTTGTTGTTTGGCTGTTATTTTTAAAATCGGGAATTCATCCAACAATTGCAGGTATATTAATGGCATTTACCATACCAATGTATAGGGAAATTAAATTAAGTGAGTATGAAAGAGAATTAAATGCGCAACTTCAGATCTTTAAAAACTGTAAGTATAAAAATCCAAAATTACTCAACAAAAAACAATTGGAAGTTGTTGAAGAAATAGAAACTATTTCTGCTAAAGTGCAATCACCGCTTCAACAATTGGAATACTCGCTTCATGGATGGGTTTCCTATTTGATTATGCCTATTTTTGCGCTGGCAAATGCAGGTGTGGTATTAAGTTTCAGCGGATTGGAATTCACAGGTCATATCACTTTAAATATTGCAATGGCATTATTTTTAGGAAATACCATCGGTATTATGTTGCTCTCCTATATGGCAATTAAATTTAAACTGGCCGATTTGCCAAAAGGCGTAAAATTAAAAAATTTATTAGGGGTGAGTATTTTGGGCGGACTCGGATTTACCATGTCTTTGTTTATTACCAATTTGGCTTATGATGATGAAACTTTAATTGCAGCCGCAAAAATGGGTGTTATTTTAGGCTCAGTTGTAACAGGATTTTTAGGATATATGGTTTTAAGAATTCAATTGAAGCCCGAGAAATAAAGGTCTAAAAAAATCGCTGGTTGTATTTATATTCAACAAATTTAAAGTAGTTGTAAAGTTTGTAGTTTACTTCTAAACCATAATCAACATTAACATCATAGTTTATTTGGTTTTCATAAATATCGCTGCGATATCTTAACGGATTTTGGGCTCTAATATTCCACTCTGTAACATAAAACCGGTTTTTATTTTCATAATATTCTTGTGAATAAAAATTTGCCGGTTTGGCGATGGTGTTTAAATAAGTTTCAAATCCAATATCCGTAATA
>JAUYUA010000027.1 GCA_030694935.1 Lutibacter sp.
ATTAACCACAAATGTGTCTGCGGAGCACTGAACCGCCACTTTTGCCAAACCCGTGTTATGCCTTCGCCCTTCTTTTCTGTCGTGTTTGTTCGCTGTCATTTCGTTTCTGACTTGGTGCGTTGGCTTGGTGGTTCTTTTGCAAAACTTGGCTTGTGTGCTGGTTTGAGCGGTTTTGCAAATGTGCCACCAAATGCGTTGGTATTATTTTTTTTCAATTTCTGTTACTTTCCATTTGTCGCCTGAATAAATTGCTCTTGCGTTTACTCGGCAATCGCCTGTAATATTGTGTTTTTCTAATAGATATTTTGGAACATAATAATCACCAATAAAGGCAAAGTCAGGACTGTCTTCATCATAATTTTTATACTTCATTTCCATAATTCCTGAAATGTCTTTACGTAAGTTTGGATTTACTTCTTCTGTTTGCTCAATAAACAAAACTTTTACTCGCAATTTTCTGTCTTTGTCTGTTTTAGTAGCGAATGAAAGTTTTATAAAATCACCTTCGTTTGGTCTAAGGTTAGTTTCTGTGTATTTGACAATTCCTTGTAACTTGGATGAAATTATAAAGTGAAATAATTGTTTTTGTTCGTTCACTCCGTCCACAATAGCAATTTGAGTTTGGAATTTTGAGATAACAGAACCTTTGTCAATTTTCTGAATTTGCCTTAATTCTGTTCTGATATCGTCTTTAACTTTTTTAGTGTAAATCTTTGCTGTTACGAAATCTCCAATTTGTAATTCACTTTTGATTTGCGGGAAAAAGACTTCTTTGTTATCTGTTGTAATTGCGTGAATGATGTTCTTTTCTTTGTTGATGTAATCAACAATAGCAAAAGTATCTTCTAAAATTTCCCAGTGTTTCTTTTCTGATTTTTCAGTAACAAGTGGAATATGCTTGTATTCTGTTACAACAGTTTTGCCAAACCAAGCGAACTTTGCTTCAACTTCTTTTTTAATTTCTTGCTTGTGAAGTTTGAACTTTAAAATTTGTCCTAATTCTGATTGTTTCAAGACTTCAAAACGATTTTTACTAATTGCAAACTCTATTTTTTTCCCATCCGTAAAAGTCAAACGTTCTTTTCCTTTGTCGTCTTTCCATTTCTCAGCTAAAACAACTTCTGTCCAATCAAAATCAGCGTATGCAAAGTTTTCAGCAAATGGAATGTATTTTTTGTATAGTTCCCGATTGTCAGTTAAACTTTGTTTAACTGAACTTGTTTTTTTAGAAAAGTCTTCATAAAGTGGCGACAATTTCCAACCCTTTAATTCTCTATGTTTCTTGTATGCTTCAAGTTCTAAAAGTGCATTTTCTAATAAATTCTCGTCAATTAGTAACTTTGCTAAATCTAAATGAATGTCGCCCAAGAAGTCTTCGTTCTTTTCTAAACTCAATGCTTTTGACAGCATTCCAATTTTTAATGAATTATCGGAAACAATACATTCTGAAAACTCTTGCCATACATAATGCTTGTCTGCAAGTTCCAAGACAAGTTGTTTGTATATTTTGATTGCTAATTCTAATTCGTTGTTCTTGAAATGAAGTAATGCCTTTTCTCTCAATAACCATTCATCTACAGGGAATAATTTTATTGCGGTTTCATATGGTTTGATAAGCCAAGATAAATCTTGTTCAGATGGTTGTGTTTTCAGAACTTCAAAAGCCTTCTTGATGGCTTTTGTTGCTAATGGTTTGTATGTATGTTCATCTTTTTTTGTTTCTTTCCAATCATCATTTCTTAAATTTTCGGGATTCCAATTTTTGAAAAAGTTGAGAAAACGCCATTCGTCATTTTCTTTCATAAATCTTTCAGCAAGATTTAAAATTTCGGAGTGCCATTTTGATTGCCCGTGTTTGGAATAATTACTATTGTATTGCTCAAACAAGTTCCACAATTCAGAAAATTTATTTTCCTTGTGAGCATTTAAAATATTCCAAAAAATGGTTTCTCTGAAAAAGTCTATAACAACTTCTTTTTCAAGATTAATTTTGCTTGAAAATTCTTCAATGTTTATTTCGGTGTTTGAGTTTACAAACTCTCTGCAAATTCGTGAAATGAGCGAAGGAATATCTTTACCGTCTTTATATCCATTGTGCAAATCTTCGTGACGAAGATTGTCTGGATTCCACAAAAGAAAGAAACTGTAAAATTTAAAATCACTATGAGTTTTGGAATAATTTAAAGCAAAGTTTAAAATCATAGAATGAAGCATTGACGGTCTTTCATTCTTTAAGTTCATATAATCTCTCAAAAATGTCCGAACTTCAACTGATGACAGATTGTTTTCTTCGGCTTTGATATACCTATAAATTATCCAACCGTAAGATTCGTGATGAAGTTCTGTAAGTCTGTTTTGAGAAATTAGGTTTTTGAAAATCGCTAACGCCTCTTTATTATTACCGTTTTTGCTTAGTTCTTCTGCTTTTTGAACATCTGAATAATTCGTATCAATTTTTGGACGAAGGAAATTCTTCTGATTTTCAATTATTTCATCAATCTCCTGAAAGTTGATAGAAAGTAGCTGATTAAAATATATACCTGCTTGATTGATGTTTTTATTAGCAATATAGTATTTGCTTAAATCAATTAAAGTGTAAGCAAAAGCTTTTTGAATCCAGCTATCATAGGGTTCGGATGAGAATAATCTTTGTGCAAGATTAAATGCCTCAGTTAATTTATTGAGTTTTGAAATGCCTTCTAAATCTTTGGCTTCATTTCTAAGTGCGAAAACAGTTTTAGAATCCATTGAATTTATTTTAGAAGTTCATTAATTTCATCAATTAAACCTGTTGTTCTTGTTGGAATAATTTCAGTTTTCTTAAAGATGCTTTTACCATCATACCAAAATTTGTATGTAGCTTTTAGTCCGCATTTCTTAAACTCATAAATTTCGCAATAAGATTTATGTTCGATGTTACTAACGTCTATATTGGAAGATTCAATTTTAAGTTTTATGCTCTCGTAAAACTCTTCTAAAAATGGTTGTTCAAATTCAAATTGTTTTTTGCTTTCAGAAAAGGTTGTCTCTTCTTCAGATATAATGATTGCTTTGTTTTCAAGTTGAGTTAATGTTGAAAAAATTGATTCAACGAGTTCTGTTGAGTTTGTCGGTTTTTCAATTCTTGTGATTTTGTTTTGTCCGTTATAGTGGATTTTGAAAACGACACTTTCATTGCCTTGTGAGAATGTGTAATGTTCCAGATAGCTTGTATGCTTGACAGAGTTAATCATCAAATTCGCATCTTTAAGTATGTCATTTACTGCAAGAAAGATGTTTTTTAAAAATGGTGTTTCCTTTGGAATGTCAAAAGGTATTTCCATTTCTAATATTTCATTACTTAATATAAGAATGTCTTGCCTTGGTGCAATGTTTTCAATTCTTGGTGGTTGAAGGTTACTTCCAATTTTGAAATGAGGTTCGTCAATTGTAAATAAATTTTCTTTTGCTCTTGTGATGCCTGTATAAAGCCAACGGAAATAACTAGAATTAAAATATCCCATTGACGTTTTGCAATTTAGAAAAGTGTTTTTCCATTCTCCGCCTTGTGCCTTGTGACAAGTTACTGCATAACCAAATTTTATTCTTAAAGCATTAAAGTAAGGGTCTGCTCTTAATGCGTCTTTGAATTCTTTAGTTCCTGCTTTCAATGAGTTGTTACGAATTTTAAAATCAATGTAAATAGCCTTTAACTCGTCTGAACTCAAATCACGATTGTGAGAATAGAGTAGATTCTCAATTATTTTGCATTCAATGTCTTGCTTGTTTTGTTCTTCGTCTGTAAAAGCAATCATTACATTTCGAAAAGTCAAGCGAACATCAATTTCAATTGTCTTTCCAACTCTGTTTTTTCTTTTTAGTTTAATTACTCTGCTTTCATTTACTGGAGATACTTGTTTTACAAAGCCAAAATCACCATTAAGCAATTCCATTTTCTGATGATTGTAATTGTTGCTAACTAAAATTACTTTGTCACCAACAGTAAGAAATTGTTGATTCGGGAAAAAATGGTTTCTCACAAAGTCATTATATTCTTTTACCGAAGAGTTTGAATGAGCCACAATTATTGTTTCGTCATCAATGATATTGTTGCAGGCTTGCAAATATTTTGAAAGAAGTTCTTCGTGCTTTGTTTTGTTTATGTCTTTGAAATTTGTTTCAATATCAAGTTGATTGAAAAGATTAGCTTTTAATGATTCACGGATTTTGGTTGCGTTGTGTAGTATTCCGCTGTCCGCTTTTTGTCTAACTACTTCTGTAAGCTCAAACTCCTTTGATTCAATGTTGCAATTTTCTTTTAAATATTTACTGTCTAATGCTGGTGAAAAATTCATATTGACTGGCGGTAACTGTGCATTGTCGCCAATGAAAATTATTTTTTTGTTGTGGTCGTTGTTATCAAAATTGATATACTTGATTAAATCTCTTAATAAATAACCTGAACCAAACCTAAAGAACTCTCCTTCGGAATAAACATTAGAGAGCATTGACGATTCATCAATTATGTAAACTGTGTTTGCAGGGTCTTCATTGTTCTTTAAGTCGTAATAGAATTTGTAAGTTTCTGTTCCGTCTTCCTCTTTCACTTTAAATTCTTTCAAGTCTTTGCTTGAATAAATTGACTTATGAATTGTGTATGCTTTATGTTTTGTCTTTTGCGAAATTACCTTAGCGGCTCTTCCTGTCGGTGCAGAAATTCTGAAACTTCTTTTATTTGCAGAAAGAAAGTCAGTAAGCCCTTTCATCATAAAAGTTTTTCCAGTTCCCGCATATCCTTTAAGTAAAAAACAGGTTGAGTTGTCGGTAAGAAACTTTTCCAACTCGTCAATAAGTGTTGTTTGTCCGGGTGTTAGGTCGTACGCAGAAAAAGTCTCCTTCAGATTCATATTGTTAGTTGTGCGGTTGGAAAAAAACAAATGTGGTGCAACCGTGTGTTGGCTTTTGGGTGGCGTTGCACCTCTTTTGATTTTTTGAAGCGTTGGCTTTATTTCTCATTTGTCTGTCCGTTTAATGTTAGCACTGTCGGTCGTCATAGGGTGAGGCATAACTTGTTTATACCAGCCACAAAATGGCTACAATCCACTCATATCGAGCTGGCTTTGTGCCATAAAATGGCTTCTTTTTGCTAATGCTAATATACTCTTTGTTTATTACAAATCATCAAATGGACTTTTAATTTGCTGCAAACTTTTGGTGCTTACGTGCGTATATATTTCAGTTGTTTTACTGCTGCTGTGCCCCAGTAATTCTTGTATATACCTTAAATCTGTACCGCTTTCAAGCAAATGTGTGGCGTAAGAGTGACGTAACCAATGCAAACTTACGGGTTTGTTTATTTTTGTTTTTGCCAATGCTTGTTTAAGTACATTTGACAAACTGCGCTCATCATATTTTACATTTTCTGCTTGTCCTTCAAATAACCAAGTTTTTGGTTTATAGGCAGTATAATAATCTCTTAGCATTGCTAATATTTTTGTTGATAAAGGAGCAATTCTGTCTTTTTTGCCCTTACTCTGTTTAATAATTACAATGCCCCTTTTTGAATCAATGTCTGAAGGTTTTAAATTTAATAGTTCACTTCGGCGTAAACCACAACTGTATATAAGACTTAACATTGTTTTGTGCTTGATGTTGCTATGGGCGTTTAAAATCAATTTAATTTCTTCTTTACTCAATACATTGGGTAATATTTTTGCTCGCTTGGGGCGATGTATCTTTTCTATTTCAATTTTCGTTTCCAGAATGGTTTTAAAAAATAATTTAATAGCATTTACGATCTGGTTTTGATAAGATGCCGATAAATTATTTTTTAAAATATATTCGTTGTTGTAAACTATCACATCATAATTGGTAATTTCTTGAATTGGTTTTTCACGGTAAAAAACCAAAAACGATTTTAGCGCGTCACCATAAGTTTTTATGGTATTTGGACTGTATCTTTTGGAGGAAAGCCATTGTTTAAATTTTTCCAAATGTTCTATTCCTTCTAATGATGGTTGGGAGTATGAAAGTGGTTCAATGTTAAATCGAAGCCTGTTTTCCTCAGTGTCTGGAATATGCCAAACGCGTTTGGATTGACTCCACTTTGCCCCGTCAATTCTTTTTATGAGAGCAATCCACTCGGCATTTTTTTCAAAATAAACGGCAATTCTATGTTCGCCCAAGTGTTTAATTAACTGTACTTTCCAATTCATAGCATTTATTATAATAGTTAAAGATAGAAAAATGAAACGAGAAAGCGCTTTCATTTTCAAAAAGAAAAAGTTTGGGCTTAATTTTCTTATCCAAAAAATTCACGTTTTAATAAAAAAGGCAATATGGCTTAAATCACAATTTTGAAACAAATCTGTACTTAAAGGCTTGACTGCCGAATTAGGTTAAAAAAGAAATTTTTACAAATTAAAAACTTTAGGCATTCTAGGCACTCCAAACTTTAGGCACTGATTAATTACACAATTTACTATATTTATAAAAAAATCAGAAATAACGTTTATGATTATTTTATTTACGCATGCTAACCAAAAAACCACAACCAAAATGCCCGAACATAAATTCACCAACAGCCTTATAAACGAAACGAGTCCCTACTTGTTGCAACACGCACACAATCCCGTAAACTGGTATGCTTGGAATAAAGAAACCCTGGCGCTTGCCAAAAATGAAAACAAATTGCTGTTAATTTCCGTAGGTTATTCTTCCTGTCATTGGTGCCACGTAATGGAACATGAAAGTTTTGAAAATGAAGAAGTGGCGGCGGTAATGAACAAGCATTTTATCAATATAAAAGTCGACCGGGAAGAGCGTCCGGATGTAGATCAAGTGTATATGAACGCCGTACAATTAATTACCGGCCGCGGCGGCTGGCCTTTAAACTGCGTGGCTTTGCCCGACGGAAGACCCATTTGGGGCGGCACTTATTTTCCAAAAGACAATTGGATTAGCGCACTGGAACAATTGGCGAATTTATATGATGAAACACCGGAAAAAGCTGTTGAATATGCCGAACAATTAACCGAAGGCGTAAGAAATTCGGATTTGGTTTCTTTAAACAAAAACCAAGTTGAATTTACCAAAGCTGATTTGGAAAGATCCGTGCGCGAATGGAAACAAAATATGGACTTAGATTTGGGAGGAAGAAAAGGTGCGCCCAAGTTTCCATTGCCAAATAATTATCAATTTTTGCTGAAATATGCTGTGCGTTCAGGAAATAGTGAAATGTTGGATTACGTAAATACTTCCCTCACTAAAATGGCTTATGGCGGAATTTACGATCAAATTGGCGGCGGATTTTCAAGATATTCTGTTGATGCAAAATGGCACGTACCGCATTTTGAGAAAATGTTGTACGATAACGGACAATTGGCGAGTTTGTATGCCGAAGCGTACCAAGCCACCAAAAATGAATTGTATAAAAAAACAGTTTACCATACACTCGAATTTATTGAACGCGAACTTACCACCCAAGAAGGTGCTTTTCACTCTTCATTGGATGCCGACAGCATAAATACCGAAGGAAAATTGGAAGAAGGCGCTTTTTATGTTTGGACCCAAAATGAACTGAAAACCATTTTAGGAAAGGATTACGATTTGTTTGCAGACTATTATAGCGTAAATTATTACGGACTTTGGGAGCATGAAAATTATGTGTTGATCCGTAAAAACAGCGATGACGAAATTGCAAAAAAACACGCAATTTCAATTGCGGAACTCGAAAATAAAGTGGTTTCCTGGCAAAAAACATTGCTGAAGCAACGTGCCAAAAAAGAACGTCCAAGGCTCGATGATAAATCGTTAACTTCATGGAATGCCTTGATGTTGAAAGGTTATGTGAATTCGTATGCCGTTTTTAATGAACCACGCTTTTTAGAAGCTGCCATAAAAAACGCGACATTTATTTATACCAAACAAATTCAGGAAGACGGTAACTTAAACCACAGTTATAAAAACGGAAAAAGTACCATAAACGCTTATTTGGAAGATTATGCAACCGTAATTGATGCCTATATTTCTTTATATGAAGCCACTTTTAACGAAACTTGGCTCAGCGCCGCCAAGCAATTGGCAGATTATGCTTTCGATCATTTTTTCGATGTCAACCGCTCCATGTTTTATTTCACTTCAAATCAGGATGCCGATTTAATTGCACGTAAAATGGAAATTGAAGACAATGTGATTCCGGCTTCAAACTCCATTATGGCGAATAATTTATTTAAATTGAGCCGTTATTATTCAAACAGCTATTACTTAAAAGTGAGCGAACAAATGTTGCGGAATGTGATAGAAAATGCCCAAAAATATGGCTCGGGATATTCCAATTGGCTGCAATTGCTTTCAAATTTTGTTGGGGAATATTATGAAATCGCCATTTCGGGAAAAGAAGCTTTGCATCAGCTTAAAGAAATTAACCAACATTACATTCCAAACAAATTAATTGCCGGAAGCACTAAAAAAAGCAATATTCCTTTATTGAAAGATCGTTTTAATGAAACCGAAACCCTTATGTATGTGTGCGTAAATTCAGCCTGTAACTTGCCTGAAAAGGATGCGAAAAAAGCTTTGGCACAATTAAAAATCAACTTCTAAAATGAAGGCCATTCAAATTTTCTTCGTTGCCTTGGTGGCTTTTAAGCATATTTATTTTATGGTTTTAGAAATGTTTTATTGAGGAACTAAATTATTTTTTTTGAATGTCTGCCAATAAATTCTTAAAAAAAAAGGGAATAATTTTTGATGCTAAAACAAGGAAACTAAAATAACTAAAATGAAAAATAGATTTAATAAGTATACCGTTATAACGTTGCTATTACTCAGTCTTTCAGTGTATAGCCAAAAAACTGATAGCGAGCAAACTCTAGTGCACAGAACAAGCATTACCTCCTTTGACCTTCGTTCAAAAGAATTGGTCGGAAGCGTTTATATACATGAAGGGTTTCTTTCCGCAAAACTTTCTAACAGTCAAGATCAATATTTAATTCGATATAACGCCTATCAGGATGAGATGGAAGTCGAAAAAAATGGCAATGCCTATCATTTATCAAAAAATTTGAACTATTCCATAAATTTTGAAGGGATAAATAAAACATATCAAGTTTATAATTATTTAGGGAAGAAAGAAACAGTTCCCGGTTTCTTTGTTGTGCTTTATAGTGGCGATAATATTTCCTTGCTTATTAAAGAAAAAATTAAATTTTATGAAGAGGTTAAAGCCAAAACTGGTTACGATAAATATAAACCGCCAACACTAAAACGTGTTGAGGATGAATTCTATATTGGTTATAAAAACAGTTCGGCTAAAGAGTTGCCAAGCAAGAAAAAAGATATTTTATCTTTATTTGCAAGTAAAGCCAATGAAATGGAGTCTTATGTGAATGAGAACAAACTGGGATTTAAAAGTGAGGAAGATTTAATCAAGATATTTAGCTATTATCATACTTTAAAATAATCACTTTTTAGAGATTCCGCCAATAAATTCCTTCAAATAAAAAGGCTCAAAATAAGCAACATCTTCAAACTCATTGTTGAGGTATTTCTTATAAGAAAGAACCGACATTTCTTTTGCCGAAGGAAATTTATTGTCGATAAAAACAGCATTTTTATGCGCGATAATTTCTTTGCATTTTTCGGCGCCGTCTCCAAAAAAATAAACTTTATCGGCGTTTAAAAATTCTAAAAAAGAATCGGAATCAATTATTTCTGCGTGAACATCTCTTATTTTTTCGTTTTTATCATTAAAAACCTGGCTGTAAACTTCCATTCTTCTTGCATCCAAAAGCGGAATTTTATACCCTTTGTCGATAGAAACTGAGAGCGCCAAAGATTGTAAGGTGTTTACCGAAATCATTGGAATATCTAACGCAAAACACAAGCCTTTAACCGCCGAAACGCCAATGCGCAAACCTGTATAAGATCCCGGACCTTTGCTTACCGCAATGGCTTTTAAATGTGACAATTCAATTTTCGCTTCCAAAGCAACCTGCTCAATCAATTTATGCAATTTTTCGGCATGAGAATAATTGCCGTCGTTCAATTCCTTCAACGCAATGGTTTTGCCTTCCTTTGAAATGCTCACCGAGCAATTTTTTGTTGCAGTTTCTATGTTTAAGATCAAAATCAAAAGTTTAATGGTTGTCAACGGTTACTGCACGTAGCCGAAGTAAAAGGCAAAGATACTTCATAATATTTTTATAAAAAAAACATCCAACGTTTTGCGTTGGATGTTACCGTGAATTAAAAATTAAACGCAATATATTTGGATTTATTCCAAATCAAACTCCCTTTCCTTTGGAAAGTTTACCTGCCGAGGTAGGGGTTGGGGATAGGATTATTCCAGGACAATGGGAATGCCTAAATAATATTCTAACAATTTGGTTCTGAAAACAAAATTGTATTTTGCATTGGCCATAGACGCTTGCGCGTTTACCAGCCTATTTCTTACTTGGTCAAAATCAAAAGAAGTCATTGCGCCGTTATCAAAACTAATTTGTGCGTTTTTGTATGATTCATTTTGCGCCAATAACGATTTTTCTGCTGAGATGTACTGGTTTAATGCAGCTTTTGCATCGGCATAGGCTTTTTCAATGGTTTCCCTTAATTTAACCTGTTTGTCTTGTAATTGCAAGACAGCTATTTCTTGATTTATTTGGGCTTTTGCTACGCTCGATTTTGTTTGAAATCGGTTAAAAATTGGAATGTTTAGGGAAAATCCAAAGTTATATCCCAAATTGTCTTCAAGTTGTTTTCCAAAACCGTTTGGCACATAAACAACGTTGTTATTTGAATCTATAATTGGCCTAACATCTTTCTCTCCAAGTGTGTGTTGGTAGGCAGTTCCCAATCCGGCCCCAAAAGAAAGCGACGGATAGTAAGCGCCTTTTGCAATTTCTACGCCAATTTCTGAGCGTTCAACAGCTATTTGGGCACTTTTAATTTCAGGTAAATTGGCAACCGCGGTGTTAAAAATTACTTCGGTGTCGTTATAAATTAACGATGCAGCATCAATGGTTAAAACAACGTCTTGCACGTCAAATCCTTTGTGCGAAACCTGCAGCAATTGCGCCAAGCTCAGTAATGAAAGATCCAGCGTATTTTTTGCAGTGGTCAATTGTTGCTCATTCGCCGCCAAAGTGGCTTCTGCTTCCAAAAGTGTTGTTTTTGGCTGTGAGCCGGCATCAACCAAGGTCTTTGCTCTTTCAACTTGTTTTTTGCTGATGTCAATCTGGTCTTGGGCAATAATTAAACTTTCTTTGTTCAGCAACACATTTAAATAAAAATTAACGACATATAACATAATGCCATTTTTATTTTCTTCTAAATTAAAACCGGCTGCTTCCAAGTTTTTTTGCACTTGCAACAAGTTATTTTTATTCCTGTTTCCGTTGTAAAGCGTTACATTCGAATTTAAACTGAAATTATTGGAGCGACTGTCTCTTGAAATCCGCCCGCCGTAATTATCGATATAAGATCCGAAATTCCAGTTTTGTGTAACCGAAGAATTTAAAGACGGATAAAAATTACCTTTCGCAATGGTAATGTCTTCTTCAACCAATTCTTTGCTTAATTCCTGCTGTTTTATGGAAATATTGTGTTCTAAAGCGTAGTCGACACATTCCTGTAGTGTCCATTTTTTATCTTGTGCATTTGCGTTTATAATTAAAAAAAACGCCAAAATACCGACAATTTTTGTTCTCATTGTATATAACTGAGTTTATAGGTGATGTTGATTTTGTATATGACGACTAAAATTAGCATTTGTTACACATTTAGTCGCTTATGTAAATGTTAAATTTTATTTTGTGCTGGCTGGCTTTTTTATTGGGCCTGCCTGCCTTTTTGGTTGGCGTTTCCAGCCAGCTGGCAGGCAGGTCGGGCTTTACGTTCCAAACTTTTTTCGCTGAAAAAGCGCTAAAATGGATGGGTTTACCCTGAGCGGAGTCGAAGGGCAATCCCTAACCAATTGATTTACGCCCTTCGGCTCCGCTCAGGGTGACGGATTTACGATAAACGATTTTTAAAATGACTTAGGAGCTGACCATAATTAACATTTACAATTTGGCATAATAGTGTAGTTCCAGTCTCCGTGAAAAGAATGTCTTTTTATCATTAAATCTTCCATTTCCTTTTTTGTTACTTTGATTCCTTTTTGATATATATTTTCGTC
>JAUYUA010000028.1 GCA_030694935.1 Lutibacter sp.
TTGGTTGAAAATATACAACGAAAAGATTTAGACCCCATAGAAGTTGCTTTAACTTACCAAAGATTGATTGATGAAATTGATTTGACACAGGAAGAAATGAGCAAACGCGTTGGAAAAAAACGATCCACGATAAGTAATTATTTGCGATTGCTAAAATTGGATCCGATTATCCAAACAGGAATGCGCGACGGATTTTTGTCGATGGGACACGGAAGGGCATTGATAAATGTTGAGAATACAGAAGACCAGTTAAGCATTTACGAAAAAATAATTGAGAAAAAATTATCCGTTCGCCAAACAGAACAATTGGTTAAAGATTTAAAGGAAGGTGTTGTTGCAAAACCTAAAAAACAGGTTAAAGAAGCCAAACTCCCAACATTTGTAAATGACGGATTGAAAACTTTCAGCAATTATTTCGGACATAAAATTGACATCAAATTATCGGGAAAAGACAAAGGGAAAATCAGCATTCCGTTTCATTCGGAAGAAGATTTCAACCGATTAAAAAAATTATTGGAATAAGTGCTTAAAAAAAAATTATATAGCTATTTAATGATTGCCGCTTTAACGGTATTTTCTGGCTATGCGCAAAAAGTAACCAATGTAAAAATTAAAGATACTATTCGGCCATCAAGCGACAATTTTAAACCACTTTCCCCTGCAAAAGCCGCATTTTATTCCGCAGTTTTACCCGGACTTGGACAAGCCTTCAACAAAAAATACTGGAAAATTCCTATTGTTTATGGTGCATTGGGAAGCGGCGTTTATTTTTATGACAGGAATAACACCAACTATAACAGGGCCAGGACAGCCTACAAGTTAAGAATTAATGAAAAACCCGATGAATTTGATGGGTTAAACGGAAATATCTTTTTATCAAAAGACGCTTTAATCCGGGCACAAAAATCATATAAAAAAGACCGAGATTTGTCGATTCTGGTGACTGCCGGTTTGTATATTTTACAAATTGTGGAAGCCAGCGTGAATGCACATTTATTGCAACATAATGTTGACAGTAATTTATCTGTTTCTCCCCAAATAATTCGCAACGACATCACTAATAAATCAATTGTCGGCGCATCTGTTAATTTTAATTTTTAATTATGAAATGAGCATAACGAAGGCGTAATACAAAAACTAATGAAAAAACGCGAATTATATATGACCTTTAAAAAACAATAAATACTTACATATGAAAATAGCTTTATTGGGTTATGGCAAAATGGGTAAAACAATTGAACAAATTGCGTTACAAAGAGGCCATGAAATTGTGTTAAAAATTGATGAAAACAGTGCAGATTACGATATTACTTTGGCCGATGTTGCGATAGATTTCAGCATTCCTGCAGCCGCTTTCAACAATATTTCAAACTGTTTAAACAATCAAGTGCCTGTCATCAGCGGCACAACAGGCTGGCTGAATAAATTACCGGAAGCAACCCAACTTTGCAAAGAAAAAAATGGCGCTTTTATTTCTGCTTCAAATTTTAGCCTTGGCGTCAATATCTTTTTTGAATTAAATGCCCATTTGGCAAAAATGATGTGTAATTTAGAACAATATGCCATTTCAATAGAAGAAATCCATCATACCAAAAAATTAGACGCACCAAGCGGTACGGCAATTACCTTGGCTGAAGGAATTATTAATAATTCTGACAAAGAAAGTTGGGCTTTGGGTGTAACAAACAAGGAAACTGAAATACCAATAACAGCGAAACGCATTGATGAAGTTCCCGGAACTCATACCGTTGAATACAAATCGGCTGTGGATACCCTTGAAATTAAACATACTGCACACAGCAGGGACGGTTTTGCTTTGGGCGCAGTAATTGCTGCGGAATGGCTTGTGGGAAAAACAGGTGTTTTTACCATGAAAGACGTTTTAGGACTTAAATAACATTAAAAATTACTAATTATGACAATGATACAATGGTTTATATTTTTCTTGGTCGTTCAGGTAGTTCACTTTGCGGGAACGTGGAAATTATACGTAAAAGCCGGCAGAAAACCGTGGGAAGCAATCGTACCGGTTTACAATGCCATTGTGCTGCTTAAAATATTAAAAAGACCAACCTGGTGGGTAATTTTATTGTTCATTCCCATCATTAATTTATTGATGTTTCCTGTAATTTGGGTTGAAACCGTTAGAAGTTTTGGAAAATATAAAACCTTAGATTCGGTTTTGGCTGTTATAACACTTGGTTTTTATATTTATTATTTAAACTATGTTGCCGATGTATATTATGTGCAGGATCGCAGTTTAAAATCAAGGACTGAAGTGGGAGAATGGGTGAGTTCTATTGTATTTGCCATTATTGCCGCAACAATAGTGCACACTTATTTTATGCAACCTTATACCATACCAACTTCCTCTTTGGAAAAATCGTTGTTGGTGGGCGATTTTTTGTTTGTAAGTAAATTTCATTATGGCGCCAGAACACCAATGACCGTAATTGCTGCGCCGATGGTTCATGATTCACTGCCTTTGATGAAAGCAAAATCGTATTTAAAAAAGCCGCATTTGCCTTATTTCAGGTTGCCTGGTTTTGAAAATATTAAAAGAAACGAAATTGTTGTTTTTAACTGGCCGGTTGATACTGTTCGTTTTTTTAGGGACAAATCCAATATCAATATCGATAAACCAATTGACAAAAAATCGAATTACGTAAAAAGATGTGTTGGTATTCCTGGGGATTCTTTAGAAATAAAAGAAGGCTATATTTATATCAATGGCGAAAGAACGGTGCTTCCCGACAGGGCGCTTCCTCAATACTACCACAAAGTCGTGACTGATGGTCAACAACTGTCTCCAGCTGCTTTAAAAAGATACAATGTTACTGAAGGCCAGTTTTTCGGCGATTACTATATGTTGAACCTGACAGATGAAAATGCGAGTAAATTAAAATCAAATCCCTTGGTAAAAAGCGTCACCAAGTTACTTTCACCCAAAGGAGAATATAGCGAATCCGTATTTCCGCATAACAGTCAGTATGCTTGGTCAATCGATAATTACGGGCCAATTTACATTCCAGAAGCCGGAAAAACAGTTGAATTAAACGCCAAATCATTGCCCTTTTACAAACGAATTATTGAAGTTTATGAAAACAATAATTTAACAACCAGCGGAGACGAAATTTTTATCAACGGAAAACTGGCAACCTCTTATACCTTTAAACAAGATTATTATTGGATGATGGGCGACAACAGGCATAATTCGGAAGATGCTCGATATTGGGGATATGTGCCTTTTGACCACGTGGTTGGAAAACCCGTATTTATTTGGTTCAGCTGGGACAGTAACGGAGAAGGAATTGCCCAAAAAATTAGATGGGAACGTGTTTTTACCACGGTTCACGGCAGCGGAAAACCAGTTTCGTATCTTTATTATTTCTTAGGCGCACTTGGATTGTGGTATGCTTTTAGCTTTTTCAGAAAGCGCAAAAAAGCCGAATAAATAGATGGTTCTATTGCAGCCAACTTATTTTTCCCCAATTCTGCAATATGTTGCCGTGGCAAATACTGATGAAATTATTTTTGAAACAGAAGATAATTTTCAGAAACAAACCTATAGAAACCGTTGCTATATTTATACGGCACAAGGAAAACAATTGTTGAATGTGCCTGTGCAACACAGCAAAGAAATTAAGCAAAAAACGAAGGAAGTAAAAATTGACTATAAAGACGATTGGCACAAACAGCATTTAAAAACCTTAAAAACAGCCTACAGCTCCTCTCCTTTTTACGAATTTTATATCGATGATTTATTGCCGGTTTTTGAGAAAAAAATCCATTTTTTATTGGATTTGAATTTCTTGGCGCACGAAATTATCATGGATGCGCTGCAACTAAAAATTCCGACGAAAAAAACAACGGAATATGATAAAGCACCAAGTATTTTGGATTTAAGAAACTTGGCCGAAGACAAACCCAAAATACCGTATAACCTTGAACGTTACATTCAGGTTTTTTCTGAAAACCACGGTTTTATTCCCAATTTAAGCATTCTGGATTTGCTTTTTATGGAAGGTCCAAATGCGTTAAATTACTTAGAATCACAAAAAATTATTTTTTAATTTTGGAACTTCTTCGATTTATCATTCATTACGGAATGCACTTTTTACTTCCCGGTGCAATCGCCTTCTATTTCTTTAGGGAAAACTGGAAAAAAGTTTGGTTGATTTTTATTTTAACCATGTTGGTAGATTTAGATCATTTGTTGGCAACACCTATTTTTAGTGCAACAAGATGCAGCATTAATTTTCATATCCTTCACTCCTATTTTGCCATTGCAATTTATTTTTTGGCGCTTTTCTTCAAAAAAACAAGAATTGTAGCGATTGGCCTTTTGCTTCATATATTAACTGATGCTATTGATTGCCTTTGGATAAATTAATAAAAGATAATTTAATCTTTTTTAATTTATTTCTTATCTTTGTCCCATAAATTTTTTCAAAAATGACAGATTTAAGAAATAAAACCATTGCTGAAATTGTAAGCGACGATATCAGCACCGCATCAGTTTTCAAAAAATACCAATTGGATTTTTGTTGCGGAGGAGGAAAAACAGTGGAAAACGCTTGTGAAAAAGCAAATATAAATGTGGATGATGTGGTCAATGATTTACTGAATAACAAATCAAAAAATGAAGCGCCAAACTTAAATTTCAAGGATTGGAGCGCTGAATTTTTGGCTGATTATATTGTGTACGTCCACCACACTTATGTAAAACAAAATTTGGGTGTTATTAGCGAATTTGCAGAAAAAGTTGCCAATGTTCACGGACAGCACGAACCAAAAACAGTTGAAATTTCGAAATTATTTTCAATAATTTCTAATGAATTGACTGCTCACATGGGAAGAGAAGAATTCATATTATTTCCGGCCATTAAAGCGAAAGCAGACAATCCTCATTTTGAATTTGATGAAAAAACATTGTCGTTAATTGAAGATGAACATGAAGAAGTGGGCACCTTGATTAAAAAAATACAAGAGTTGAGTTCAAATTTCACGCCACCGGAATGGGCTTGCAATACTTTTAAGGCACTTTATTTTAAACTTGAAGAATTTACCAACGATTTATACCAGCATATTCATTTAGAAAACAATATTTTGTTTCCAAAAGTGAAAAAACTATAACAAAACCCCTTAAAAAAACTCCAAATCATTTGATTTGGAGTTTTTTGCCCGAACAAAATATTTTTTGCCAACTCGGTTTATTGTATGGTAAACGAAATACCTCCAGAGATAAAGTTATGTTTTAGTTCCCCATCAGTATTTACATTCCCATTTTCATTGTAGGTGTATTTCACAAATACCGGTAAGCTAAAACTTTCAGAAAATTTAATCTCCTTTGCCACGTTCAAACCAACGTTTGTAAATTTAAATCCGTCAGTGACATAATACCCACTGCTTCCAACCACCGCTCCTGCAAAAGCTCTCAAGTCAATTCCTGCACTTTCTATTGAATGGGAAAATCCAATTTCAGAATAGGACGAATAATTTCTTTTATCATTATCATCGAAATCATTTCCCGCAATTAATGTATTCCATTGAAAATCAACCGGAACTCCCTTTTCTGAAAAATCAAATAATACAGACAAATCAATTGCTTGATTTGAGGTGTTGCCGTAATTGAAAAAACTACTCTTTGAACCTGGTGTTTCATAATAGTAGTCGGTCAGCATAACTGAAATTACCGGTGATACTTGATATGACACATACACATCTAATTCGTTATATGAAAGGTTATTTTCTGTTGCATCATTGGTTAAATTGGTAGTGGCCCACACACCAAGTGTCAGTTTATCGGTAAAAGCATAAGAAGCATAAGGTTGAAATGCAACTTTATCGGTAGAATTCAATGCGATTCCTCTCCATAAATAAGGATATACAACATCCACTCCTATTGCCAATTTACTTTCTGGAGTTGACTCCTCTGCGATAACTTCATTTTCTTGCGCAAAAGAATAACCGCCTGTTAGGATTAATGCTAAAATAATTACTGTTTTTTTCATGTTTAATTTGGTTTTAATTGTTAATTTAGTTTTGATTGTTAATTGCTATTAAATTCTTTTCTGGTTTATTGTTTTTTATAATGATTTAGAAAAATAAAAAATCTTGTTTAATACGATATCTTTTTTTAATTACTACTCAATAATGATTGATTTCATATTCATAAATTCTTTGATTCCAATTTCAGATAATTCTCTTCCGTAACCAGATTTTTTAATTCCACCAAAAGGAATTCTTGAATCAGATCGAACTAGAGAATTTACAAAAACATTTCCGGCTTCAATTTTTCTTGCCAATAAATAAGCTTTTTCACGATCTTCCGTCCAAATTGCAGAAGCCAATCCATACCTATGATTATTGGCAATTGCTATGGCATCAATTTCATTTTTAGCTCTTGTGATTGTTGCCAATGGACCAAAAGTTTCTTCCTGAAAAGCAATATTATTAGAATCTACAAAATCTATTAGCGTTGGTTGAAAATTACAGTTCTCGCGCTCACCTCCCACGATAATTTTAGCACCTTGTTGCAAAGATTTTTCTAATTGAGAGCTCAAAGTTTTTGCAAATTCCAGTTTTGCTAATGGTCCCATATTAATTCCATTTTGTAACGGATTTCCTTGATGTAATTCGGCTATTTTACTAGCAAAAACACTCGCAAATTCATCGGCCACTTTTTCAGTAACGATAAATCGCTTGGCACAAATGCAAGCCTGACCTGCATTGAGCATTCTTGATTGTGTGGCTACAGTTGCTGCTTTTTCAATATTTGCATCATCTAAAACTATAAAAGCGTCAGATCCACCCAACTCCATAACCGATTTTTTGATGTGTTTTCCCGCCAATGAAGCTACCGATGAACCTGCCATTTCACTACCTGTCAATGTAATTCCACTTACAACATCTGCTGCTATTATTGTTTCTACTTGACTGATACTGATGGTTACTTGCTGGAAAACACCTACAGGAAATCCTGCCTCCAAAAATGCATTTTCAATGGCTTTGGCACAACCAATAACATTCGAAGCGTGTTTTAAAAGTGTTACATTTCCAGCCATAATTGCTGGTGCAGCATATCTAAGCACTTGCCAAAAAGGGTAGTTCCATGGCATTACGGCAAAAATGGCTCCGGAAGGGTCATAAACAGACATACTTTTGAAAGGTGTATCATAATATATATCTTTCAGCATTTTCTCTGCATTTTCGGCATAGAAATCACAATTTCCCGCCGACTTTTCAACCTCTCCAATTCCTTCTGATAAAATTTTACCCATTTCATTGGTAATTAGTAACCCTAATTCCTCTTTTTTAGCCCTGAAAATATTGGCTAATTTTTTCATTTTATCAGCTCTTTCTTGAAAAGTGGTTGTTCGCCAACTTTTATAAGCCTTTTCTGCTAATTCTATTTTTTGAGTCAACTGCGCATTGGTCAAAACTTCGTGTTCGGCAATTATTGCTTGAGAATATGGGTTTATTGAATTTATTATCATTTTTTTTATTTTCGTTATTTAAAATTTAAATGAGATTACTTTGTTCCTCAAATGACACTTTTTGAGAATGTTGGACAGACTGCTATGCTATTCATTACGCTATTAATTTCGTATTTGGATCCAAAGGCCAATACATTAGCACAGAACAATTCCCGCTTCGTGGATCATCTAAATAATCGAATAGTGGTTCCACTAAAATAAATCCACATTTGGTTTGGGCCGTAACGGTTGGATCAATTATTTCGCCTTTTATTAATTTATCACAATATTCCTCAATGGTCATCTGGTTTTTTACTCTGTCAAATCCAATAGGCATCCCTGCAGTCATTTGTCCTTTACAACCCAATTTTCTTGCAACATCCTGACGTGCATTATAAATTTCCCTGCCGATTCCCTTTCCTTGATAATTAGGATGCACAGAAACGTCTAGGCCGTAAATCCAATCAGCATTTGGGTCATGGGTCCCTAACCACAAATTATCTGAAATTTCCAAAAAAGTATGATGTCCTTTATGATAATTTTGACGTAAAGTTGTGCAAGAAGCAATGACTCTGTCACCATCCAAAACCACAAACTGTCCTTCAGGGAAAATTTCCAAATGCTTTTTATATTTTTCTTCTGTAATTAACTCTTCCCACGATAATGTCGGAAAAACAATTGACTGTAGTTCGGCTTGTTGTTTTGCATGTTCCAAGGAAGGCGTTTGCAAGGTGTATTTTCCTAAAATTAATTTTTTCATCTGTTTATTATTTATTTTGGCTTAATTCTAATAAGAACAGCAATTTATATAGCGTTATTTTGGGCGTTCCCCGCCAGCCTGCCTGCCGGCAGGCTGGCTGGCGGGGCGGGCTTTTCGTTACAATCTTTTTTGATTCACCAAAAGGACGAATCAAAAAAGGATTTTCACTGCAATCCCTAACGCAAATGCTGTTATAAATAGAACTTAGCCTTTATTTTTTATTGGTACAGCTGCTGCCTGCTTGCCGCAGGCAAGTTCGCCATTAATCATTTCTGTGTGTATCAAAATTTGTTATGGCTCGTTTCATCTAGTATTATTTTTGAGATTATTAGGACATATTTCCGTAACTGATTAATTTTAATTCCAAATATTCTTTCAATCCTTCTGAACCTGATTCATGGCCAATTCCACTGCTTTTTATTCCCACAAAAGGCAATTCTGTGCCGTGGGCAGCCCATTCATTAATTCCAACCATTCCAAATTCCAGATTTTCCGCATAGAAATTAGCCGTTTTTATATGATTTGTAAATACGTATGATGCCAAGCCATATTCAGTATCATTGGCCCATTCCAAAACTTCTTCTTTCGTTTCGAAAGGAATAACAATCATTAAAGGCCCAAATATTTCAGTTTTGATGAAAGTTTGATTTTGTCTGGCCTCAATTAAAGCGGGATGAACAAAAAATCCTTTCTCTGAAGCTTCTCCTCCAATATGGATTGTTGCGCCTTCGGTTTTGGCATTTGCAATCATTGCCAATGAATGTTCTTGCTGTCTTTTATTGATAAGTGGCCCAATAAAATCAATATCGCCACCATTTATTCCTGTTTTCAGTTTCGAAATATCATCTTTTACAATAGATACAAATTGATTGAAGATAGTTGAATGCACATAAAAGCGTTGTGGTGAAACACAAACCTGGCCGCAATTTCTTAGTTTGGCAACAATTGCTTGGTGGGCAATCGCTTCAACATCCACATCTTTTTCGATAATAACCGGAGCGTTTCCTCCCAATTCAAGCGATAATTTTGTCGATGTTTTTGAAGCGCCATCCATTAAAATTTTACCAACACGTGTACTTCCCGTGAAACTTATTTTCTTTAACAAAGGATTTTCAATCATTTCTGCACCAGAACTTATTGGTTCCGTATTAATCATATTGAAAACGCCTTTCGGAATACCGGCTTCGTGCAATGCCAAAGCCATATTAAAACTGGACAATGGGGTGAATTCTGAACCACGCATAACTACCGTACAACCAGCCGCCAACGCCGCCGCCACAGCTCTTGCCGGATTATAAGCTGGAAAATTCCATGCGGTAATTACCCCCACAACACCCAAAGGCTGATAAATAACCATTGAACGTTTATCTATCCTGCTTGACGGAATTACCCTGCCATAACTTCGTTTTCCTTCCTCGGCAAACCATTCAAAAAGATTGGCCGAAACTTGCCATTCGCCACGCGATTCAAGCATTGGTTTACCCGTTTCCAAAGATGTTTCCTTTGCAAATGCCTCTACATTCGCTCGCATATAATTCGCTGCTTTCTTTAAAATTTCAGCTCTAAAATAAGGCGTTGTGCTTTTCCACTCTTTAAAAGATTCATTTGCGGAAACAATGGCTGACTTACAATCAGCAACATTCCCAAAAGGGACTTTATCTATTATTTCTTCTGAAGCTGGACTTTGCAAATCCCAAGTTGCACCATCAATAGCATCGCTCCATTCTCCGTTTATATATTGTTTTCTCATTAGAGTATTTCTTTTATTGTTTCTTCCAAAATAGTCAAGCCCTTTTCCAAGATTTCATCTTCAATAAATAAGGGACTTAATATCCTTATGCAATTTCCGTAAGTTCCGGAAGTGATGATAATCAACCCTTTATCCAAACATTTGTTTACAATGGCTTTTGTGGCTTCACCATCAGGAAGGCCTGTATTTGGATTGGAAAATTCTATTGCCAACATTGCTCCCAAACCACGCACATCGGTAATGTTTTTAGGATATTTTGCCTGTAACTGATTGAACTTTTTACGAACAATTTTACCCACTTTTTCACCAGCAGCATTAATGTTGTTTTTTTGCATATAATTGATGCTTGCCAGTGAAGCCACGCAACTCAACGGATTTCCAAGATACGTTCCGCCTATTAGTCCTGGTTTTACGGCATCCATAATTTCTTGTTTGCCAATAACTGCACCAATTGGCATTCCGCCACCCATAGATTTTGCCCAGGTTGACAAATCTGGAGTTACACCATAATGCTCATAAGCCGCCCATTTCCCGGTACGGCCAAAACCAGATTGCACCTCATCAAAAATCAAGAAAATGTTATTTTCGGTACAGAATTTACGCAAATATTGCACGTATTTTTTTGAAGCAACGGTAAAACCTCCTTCGCCTTGTACCAATTCCAAGATAATTGCAGCGGTTTGACTTATTGAAACGGTTGATGAAAAAGTTTTATGCAACTTCATAATCATCAAATCATCGAATTCTTCTTCAGTCATTCTGGCACTCATACTCGGTTTGTAATATGGAAATTCCAAACGGTACACTTCAGGAGCATAAGGTCCTGCACCTTCTTTGTATTTTACGTTTGATGTTAATGTCATTGCCATCATCGTACGCCCGTGAAATGAGCCGTCATAACAAATAATTCCTGACTTTCCTGTTACGGCGCGAGCAATTTTGATGGCATTTTCCACCGATTCAGCACCTGATAAAGTTAGCATCGCTTTTGTGAAATCGCCGTGTGGCAATAACTCACACAGTTTTTCGGTTAAGTCCAGATATTGTTCATAGACAGAAACATTGAATGAGGCATGAATGAACTTTTCAGCTTGTTTTTGAATGGCTTCAATAATTTCCGACACTCCGTGACCGGCATTATTCACGCCTATTCCACCTGCAAAATCTATTAATTCTTTTCCGTCAGCATCAATAATTATGGCCCCATTGGCAGATTGAATGCTTGATGGGTTGAAAATTCCCAAAGCATTCGGCACACTTTTTTTTCTTCTTTCGTATAATTTATCTGTATTGTTCATTTTATTTTCTTGATAATTTTGCTAATTCTAAATCGGGTTGTGAAATTTTGTAAATTTTCATGTACATATTTGTTTTGGTGTCAAAAACACCTTCCAACACATGAATTTTTGTTCTTAAAAGTTCATTGAGATGCGTCATATCTCTACACATTACGTTGGCTTCAATATCACAATCGCCTGTTGTCAAAGCCAAAAAACTTATTTCAGGCAATTTTATTAATTCTTCAAAAATAGTGTCCAAATGCAATTTTGGTTTTACTGAAATCATGATACTGGCATACGCATCGAATCCAATTTTATTGGGATTAACTCTTCCAATAATTTTCAAGGTTCCATCTTCTACCAAATTGATATAACGGTGGCGAATGGTGCTGACCGCAACTTTAATTTCCTTAGAAATTTCAGTAAATGACATTCTACCGTCTTTTTGAAGGAGTTTCAATATTTGATAATCTAATTCATCATTTAAATCTATCATTTTCAATTTATTTTTATTTTATACTTTATAATTGCTGTTTTTTTAGAAGTTTTAAACTTGATTTATTCTCTTCGTTTATAACTCAATTTTCCATTTACCCAAGTTTCAGTTGTTTGTACACTTGATACATCTTTTAAATCAAACGGATTTTTATCTAATATGATAAAATCGGCATATTTCCCTTTGGAAAGGCTGCCTTTTATATTTTCTAAATTATCGGCAATTGCACTTCCCACTGTATAAGCTTTTAAAGCTTGCTGCAAAGTGATTTTTTGGTTTTTTCCAATTACAAAACCATCCATCGCTTTTCTTGTTACCGCGGTTTCCATATTAACCCACGGATTTATTTCTTTCACTACTGGCCCATCAGTAGATAATGCCAAGTTAATTCCGTTATCCAAAACCGTTTTACACGGATAAACGACCTCCAATAAATCATCATTTAAAGTATTTTTAAAGTTATTGGCCAATTCATAAATAAAGATAGGTTGCATTGCCGCGGTCATGTTCATCTGTTTAAAATCTTTTATATTTTCATCGGATAAAAATCCAACGTGTTCTATTCTATGTTTTAATGTGTTGTTTATTTTGAATAATTCACGATACACTTTCAAAGTCAGGTCAATTGCTTGATGCCCAATGGCGTGAGTTGCAACCGAAAATCCTTTATCAACCGCTTCTTTGGCAGTTTTAAAAAACTTATCATAATCCAACCTTAAAACACCTTTGTAACCCTCCGTGTTTTTATACGGAACATTTAAGGCTGCTGTAGCAGAACTCAAACCTCCATCAGAAAAAAACTTTACAGTTTTAATTTGTAAAAATTCTGATTGATATTTTTGTGGCAATACCTGAATTTCATCACTTCCATCAGGAATTCTGAGCGGAAAAACATTCATCCGAACTTTTAACAACCCTTCTTCATCTAATTTTATGTAAGCAGCAAGCAATTCTTCATTCGCGGCAGGATCAGTAGCACTTGTAATTCCTAAGCTCAACAAATAATTATGGGCTTCAAGAATCATATTTTTGTATTCTTCAAATGTAAATTGAGGAATATTATTCATAATCAGCCCTAAAGCTCTTTCTGCAAAAATCCCTTGTAAACTGCCGTCTTCATTTTTACGGATTTCTCCTCCAAAAGGAACTTTGGTGGCTTCATTTACATTCGAAATTTCGATGGCTTTTGAATTGGCAATCCCAATATGGGCACACGTTCTGATAACAAAAACAGGTTTGTCGGAAATAACTTCGTCTAAATCCTCTTTGGTTGGCAACCGTTTTTCTTCAAGCGCCATTTCATTGATTCCACGAGCCAAAATCCAATTGGAATTCGGATTTTTTTTTGCAAAATCTTTTAATCTATTTTTGAATTCAACTATAGATTTCACCCCGCGAACATCTAACATATATGTTCGAAGATGTCCTATTTTCCATGCATGTATATGCGAATCATTCAAACCCGGAACGATGATTTTCCCTTTAAAATTCACTTCTTCAGAAAATGAACTGAATTGTTTTCTCAAGGTAATTTCTTCTCCAATGGCTTCAATTTTTCCTAATTGATTAATTACCATGGAATCCGCCTTAGAAATGGCTTCATCCATAGTAATTATATGTGCATTATAAATTAATTTAAAAGTCATTTGTTTTTCTATAGCCACAAAGTAAAATACTTTATGCAGTTAGTTTTTTTTACTGATTACAACCACTGTACCCTGCAAACTTTTCTTATGCTCTTTCTTTTAATACTTCTTGAATTGCGTTTTCAATCACATCCATTCCTTCATTTAGTTGTTCATCTGTAATTACAATAGGTGGTAAAAACCGAATACAATTGGTGTACAAACCCGCCCGTATCAATATTAAACCATTTGACACTGATTTTTTGATTACTGCCATAGCAAAATCCATGTCAGGTTCTTTGGTTTTTCTGTCTTTTACAAATTCAACAACCAACATTGCTCCCAATCCGCGGACATCTCCAATACATGAAAATTTATTTTTCATAGTTGTTAAACGATTGGTTATGATGGTTCCAACATGAGTTGCTCTACCCAAAAACTCGGGGGTGTTTATTTGTTTAACAGTTTCAAGTGCAGCAACCACAGCTATTGGGCTTCCACTATAGGTTCCTCCCACTCCGCCCAAATGCGGTGCATCCATAATTTCTGCTCTTCCGGTCACGGCGCTAATTGGCAATCCAGAACCAATTGATTTTGCCATAGTTACAATATCAGGAATTACTCCGCTATGTTCTATTGAAAGAAATTTTCCTGTTCTTCCTGCTCCAGCCTGCACTTCATCGGCAATAAAAACGATACCGTGTTCATCACAAACTTTTCTGATTTTCTCCAAGAAACGTTTTGGCACAGGAATAAAACCTCCCTCACCCTGAACTGGTTCAATTATAATCGCAGCAACTGATGAAGGATCAACATGTGAAATTAAATTTTGGTCGAAACGCTCTATACAAAAATCTATATATTCTTCTTCAGTCATGCTATCTGGTTTTCGATACACGTTTGGAGAATGAAAACGATAAATATCTTGCGCATAACTACCAAATCCTCTTTTAAACAAGGCGTATTTACTTGTTAAACTTAAAGTAAGCAAGGTTCTTCCGTGATAAGCGCCTTCAAAACATATTACAGCGGGTCTTTTTGTATAATATCTTGCAATTTGAACTGCATTCTCAACAGCCTCAGACCCTGAACTGGCCAATAATGTCTTTTTGGGAAAATCGCCGGGAGTAATTTTATTAAGCAATTCTGCAAATTCCAAATAGGGCTCAAAAGTAGTTACCAACGCCCCTGTATGCAAATATTTATCCATTTGATCTTTGATGGCATCAACAACAGCTTTTGGCCTATGTCCCAAATTTACCATTCCAATACCACCGGCAAAATCTATTAATTGATTGCCGTCAACATCCCATACCAAAGCACCCTCTGCTTTTTCTACAACTACTTCGGTAGATTTTCCTAAACCGGTTGGTAAAGCGGCAGCTCTTCTTGCTAACATCTCTCTACTTTTTGGGCCAGGAATTTCTGATACTTTTTTTATTTGACTTCCCATTTTCTAATTTATTTATAATCAATTTTTATTTTAAATTATTTTTCTGATTTATTCTTAAAATGACTTATATGCTATACTTTTCATCTGTTTATTATTTATTTTTTATTGGTACAGATGCAGCCTGCCTGCCGGACAGGCAGGCCTGCCTGCCGGACAGGCAGGTTCGCCTTTAATCATTTCTGTGTGTCTCAAAATTTGTTATGGCTCGTTTCATCTACTGGAAGATACATTAACATACTTGCATATCCGGCTTCAGGATCATTGATATAATTATATAGAGGTCTAATCCACCTAAATCCTGCCTTTCTTTGCGGGGTAATGGTTGGGTCTGTAAATTCATTGTTTCTCAAAGCCTCACAATATTCCTCAATGGTCATTTTATCTTTTACTTTACCGTAACCAATGGTCATTCCGGCAATAATTTGACCTTTTAACCCAAGCTTTCTGCACACTTCAGTGCGGGCTTTATACATTTCTGTTGAAAGTCCCAATCCTCTATATTCCGGTAACACGCCCATATCTATTCCATACATCCAATCTCCATCGGCAATATGAACATTGGTAATCCATAAATTGTCTGTTTCTTCCAAAAAAGTGCTGTCATGTTTTGGAAAATTACATCTAAAAGCGCTTGCAGACGCGATAATTTTTTCTTCTTTCTCAATGACAATTTGCCCCTCCAGAAATACTTTAATATGATTCAAAAAATGATTTCTATCAAGTATCTCAGATTTATGTAATGTGGGATAACATTGAGCTTGGACAAATTCCATTTGAACTGCATCTTCTGGAGATGCAGTTCTTATCAGAAATTGATTGTCTAAAAAAAATTTATGAATCATTTGGTTTACCAACTATTATAACATGAAACCAGCCAAAAGATATATTAGTGACGACACTGCAAATATCAGTGCTTGATAAGGCATTTGCGAAATACCATGTTTCATCATATCAGTTTTACAAGATTGAGATGTAAGGACTCTATTATCAGAAAAGAAACAAGCCGCAGCGCCCCATACAGTTCCCGATACTAATGCGCCTTGTGAAAGCCAGAAATCTGCACCTAAAGAGTTTGACAATAAGGCTACAGTTGGCACTAAAATGGCATATATCCCCCAGTTAGAACCCGTTGCCCAACAAATCCAAGATACTAAGGCAAAAACGATGAATGGTAACGTTGATCCGTTCAACCAACTGATTCCTTGTAATTTTTCAACTACAAGCTCGTTAAACCCTAAGGCGTTTTGAACATCTTTCAATAAATAAGTAAAACCTAAAACTGCCAATACAAAAGTTATGGATTCTAAACCTTTAACAAAACTGCCTGAGATTTTATTGAATTTAATTACTTTGAATAACAAAAAATATAAATAAGTAAACACAACCGCGGTAGCAACGCCTCTTAAAGCATCAATACTACCAAAAATCACCTCAGTTGAGAATGATAAATTAGCCCAATATTCGGTATCAAAAGGGTACGGGAAAATAGTACAAAAAATCAATACCAATAAAGGCAATAAAAAATAGGATAATTTCCCAATTTTACTTGGGTTAGTTTTAACTTTTTCAATTTTAACTTCAACCAATTTCACATTGGCTTCGGCATCTTTAATCGTTTTAAAATCAGGGATAAACTGAAAAACAACTAAAGCTCCTAAAATAATAGAAATCCAAGCTGAAAAATTATAAGGAATGGTATATAAAAATGCTTCAATTGGATTTGTTATTGCATTTCCTGCACCATCTAAAAGACCACCATCAATTGATACCAATTGTGCTCCATAGAAAATAGTCCAAGTAGAGATTGGAATTATAACTGTTAATGGAACACATACAAAAGTCAATACCAAAGCTAATTTTTCTCTTGAAACACCAAATTTATCGGTAATTGGTCTCATTGTATTTCCAACAGATAATGCGCTTAAATAATCATCTAAAAAGAAGAAAAAACTAAGAAAATAGGTCATAATTAATGATTGCTTTTTAGTTTTCACATATTTTTCAGAATGCTTTCCTACCGCTTTAATTCCGCCTGACGCCACTAACATCTGAACAAAAGCACCATACAAAATACACACTAAAATAACCCAAATTAATCCTTGGTCATGGGCATCTCTGGATATTGTCGAAAATAAACCATCATACATATTTAAAGGAAAGATCATTTCTAACCCGTCAGGAAAATATTCTTCTGATCCTCCTTTAGCGGC